>JBCKKC010000043.1:0-18267 GCA_038904395.1 Acidimicrobiia bacterium
GCACACGAATGACCCATACCGGCAGCAATAGCTGTAATACCCCCCAACGGCGTGCCCACATTGTCCATGACCTGGACCGGCCTGAGGCGGTGGGTAGTTGTGTTATCACCTAGCTGACCGTACATGTTGCTACCCCAACAGTAGACGTTGCCGGTGGTATTGAGCGCACACGAATGCTGCCAACCGGTAGCGATAGCTGCAATACCCCCCAACGGCGTGCCCGCATTGTCAAGGACCTGGGCTGGGCTATGACGATCGGCAGTTGTGTTATCACCTAGCTGACCGGACTCGTTGCTACCCCAGCAGTGGACGTTGCCGTGTGGGTTTAAGGCGCAGGAATGTCCGGAGCCTGCTGCTATCGGTTGGTACGGCATGTATGTGGCGCCGGTAAGGTCGGCCCCAGGGGCCAGTTGGGTGATGTTGACTCCATGGAGTCTTGCCCACGTCATGTTTGTGCGTGCCAGTTTGGTGCCGGTCATCTCTGCGTGGGAGAAATCGATTCCTACCCCTGAAGCGTTGTTGGGGTCTGTCATTTGGTGGGTGTTAGAGAGGTCGGTGTTGGTCAGGATTGAGTGTCGGAAGGTGGCGTGTGGGTATTGGGGGTCTGGAACTACTCGGAATGAGCCTGTGGTGGAGGCTTCAAAATTGTGGCCTAGGCGTACGTTTTGTAGGTTGGTTCCCGATAGGTCAGCGTAATCAAAATCGGCATTACTTGCGCTGGCGTTGGACAAGTTAGCTAATCGGATTTTGGCTCTTGTGAGTCGGGCATGATCGAGAACGGCGTGTGGGATTTGTGCCCCCGAAAGATCGGCGTCATCGAGGCGCGCCCAGTTTAACCAGATTTTGGTTTGCTCAGGATCTAGTCCTGGCTTTGGTGGCTGTGTCGGCTCTGGCGTGGGATAAAATTGGGGATCTGTTTGAGCTTTTAATCTTTGTAGGTTGGCGTGGGAAAGGTCGGCTTCTCGAAGATCTAGAATCGCCGGCGCATCCGCCTTTGTCTGAACTACACGAGAATTCGACAAGTTGGCGTACTGCATGCGTGCTTGCAGGAACATGGTGCCGGTGAAGGTCGCACCCGCAAGATTCGCGAATTCGAGATCAGCTTTTTCCATTCCGACTTCGGTGAAGGTGGAGCCTGCAAGGTTGGCGTATTGGAGGTTCACGCCTTCGAGATCCAGATTCTCAAATTTGGTTCCGGGACAGTCAGTATGGTGTTCAGCGGTTGGGTCGGCCACCAGCACACACTCGGTCCCCTTTATCTTGTCGCCACTATCTGCAGCATCGCCTGGTGCGGCTGCTGAAACCAATGGGCTAGCACACCCAGCCAACAACAAGAACGTGACCGCGCATTTCACAAAAAATCTAAACATAACCAAAATCCCCGAAACTTTCACCGATGAAACATCAGGATCGGATATGCGGATACGACGCAACGGAAATCACTACTGATGACGATGCGAAGCATCGAGGTTTCTTGGACGGAGATGTGTCTGTCAGGGCCAGTCGTCACAACACTGCCGATTGGCTGACCACAGTCTGTCTCAACAAGATACTTGTCTCCCGAAGGTCGGGGCTTGATCGAGCGCTTCGACAACTGCTCCCTGATAAGACCTTTCAACGTCCGCTCATTCAAGAAATGTTCGAAAAATACGCCAGGCTGATCCTCGTGCGCAGCGCCTCCATGTCGCTCCAACATGTGTTTGGTAGCGATATGAATACGTCCATCCGGCCGCACGCCGGGTTCGCCTCTGCCGGCCCCCTTGGGCTTAGTCACGTCAGATTGTGATCGTGCCGATTCCCCAGGGCTAGCGGCTGCTGCACCTGCGTCAGGAATAGTTTCAGCGAATGACTGGCCAGCATTAGCAGCAGCACTTGAGGAAACCGAAACTGCCGCCCCCGACCCAGCATCTGAAGTCGCATTACCAGCTTCATCTTGAGTGGCAGTTGGCGAGGATCCCTGGTCAAACAAGACCTTCATTTGACCTAGGACATCTGAGAAATCGGCATCCAGGGGAAGCTGGTCCAAGAAACGAAACTGGGCGTCCAGCTTTTCGGCCCACTCAAGTTCGCGTCTCTGTTCTTGTTGGTAACGAACTGATTCACGCTTTTGTGCGTCTTGTCTATGTTCAGGCTCTTGCCCTTCGATGGAAGCCCGGGCGGCTTTTTGCTCATTCCAAACGCGCACTGCTTCGCCACGCTTTTGCAACCAGATCCGACCATGTTGTTCCTGAAACTTTAGCTCGCCCAATTCACGGGTACGCTCAGCCAGAACTGCGGCCCGCTCTTGAGGTTCCTCTACCGATACCATGATTCCCATAAACTGGCGTATGGTAGCCCGAAAAGCACTGACTTCAGATTTCACACCCTCATCACGAGCAAAGTCCTCTCCTGCCGCAAGATCTCGCAAACGACTTCTTGAGCGAACCAAAGCCTCCTGACGAATCTGATTCACCCGGGTTCTAAAGTCGACGAACAATTGGCGATGACGATCCTCCAGGTCGTTGCGCACTTTGGCTTCATGGTCCTCCAGAGCCGACCGTTGACCTGCCAATCTCAGATAGAAACTGCGAGCATCTTGACGAAAACGCCCGTCTTCGTTTTCGATGGCACGCCGGGACTCAAATTCAGCCTGAGCAACGTTGGCCCGCTCATATTCAGGTCCGCGAAAGGCACCCAGCAAGGTGGACCGGGCAAGTCCCTCGTCTTGCCTTGCGCTGGAACGCTCTTGAGACTCCTCGACTGCGAGGCCGGCCCGTGCCGCCAAATCTTCACGAATCCGTTTGATCCCATCTCGAAGATCGCTTTGAAGGCGGCACCAGTCGACACACTGCTCACTCTCGGCACTTTCCCTCAGACGGCGTTGCTCCTTACCTGCTTCAAAAAGCGGGTGAGGATCAGTAACCAAAACTGGCTTAGCAGTCACTTTCGGGGCAAAAAGATTTCCGACTTGACCGTGATCGTTTTGTCCCCAACCGAACAGGTTGCCCGACTCGTCGACGGCAGACACATGCCCACCACCAACACCCATAGAAGTGACTTTGGTCATTCCCGGCACCAAAGTCGAAGTCCAGTCAAATTCTCGCCTAGTCGCCAGGCCACTAGCACCAAGCACCCCCGTTGTACCGTTGCCCAGCTGGCCAGATTCAATCGCGCCCCAGCATTTAACTTGGCCGGCGTCTCCAACGACCGCGCAAGTAGTCGAGAAACCAACACTTAGGGCTCTCACCTTGCCCACATCGCTTAGGACGGGCCAGTTCACAGCCGACCTAGGAAGAGCCTGCGGATCCACGCCTAACTGACCAGACCTATTAGCGCCCCAACAGTAAATCTGGTCACCGGCATCGGCCTCAATTACGACACAACTGTTGGTCGCACCAACTGCTACCTGCGTTGGCCTACCAGGAAGCAGGGGTCTCTGCTTGGGCTCTTTAATTAAGAGATCGGCAGAGCCGTCGCATTGCGCTTCTTGATTCGCGCCCCAACAAGAAACGGTGCCATCATTCATCAATGCACAGGTGTGGTCAAGCTTTGATGATATGCTGCGCACATTTTTCAGATTACTCACCGGCACTGGAATGGGGCTCTCCTCGCCAGCTTGGGCATTGCCAAGCTGTCCGTATGCGTTAAGTCCCCAGCACGCCACGCTTCCACCACGCTTCAGAGCACACGAATGACTGCCCCCAAGAGCAAGTCCCACCACATCCCCAATCTGAGTGAACCGCTCTGGGGTCCAGACAACACGTTCCGATTTGTCTCCTGCTTGACCAAAAAGGTTGTCACCCCAGCAATAAACATCCCCTTTAGTGTCAAAGGCGCATGCATGGGCCTGCCCGGCTGCCATGCCTACGATAGCTATTCCATCAAGGCCCAAAACCGGAATCGGCATCGCAGAGCCCCTGTGTGAGCGCTGCCCAATGCCTGCCTGGCCCGTTGAGTTATTCCCCCAACACTCCACTCCACCTGAAACGGTCAAGGCACATGAGAAGTCCAGCCCAGCAACAACTGACCTATAGCGGTTAGGTGGTGTAGCTTCCGCCCGAGCAGACGAGAAAACAACTACCGACGCAACGAACGTGCAAACTAACGCTACCCAGACGGAAACTTTGCCAATGAAACGCATGATGGTACAAACCTTTGGGAAGTGACTTCTCTCACAGCCGTTCGCAAACAAATGCGCGGTCGGCTGACGCTGAATAGTCGAAGTATGACATCCAATTCTGAGAACTGGCTGAAAAGGGACGCAATCGGCTGAATCGCCCTTTGATGAGCAGGCGCGGCGGCGTTAGTCACCAACGACGATTAAGTCGTGAGGGGTTGTATTGAGGGACTCAACGCCGGTTTCGGTGACGGCAACGATGTCTTCGAGACGCAGGCCAAATTGGCCATCAACATAGATTCCTGGCTCAACAGAGAAACACATTCCCGCCACCAAGGCCTCGTCATTGCCGGCCACCAAGTATGGCTCTTCGTGAACTTCCAGGCCGATTCCGTGGCCGGTACGGTGGATAAAGTGCTTGCCATAGCCGGATTCGTTAAGCGCGCCACGGGCAACTGCATCGATTTCGCTGCATGTCACGCCGGGCCGCACCGCAGCGACAGCTGCCTCTTGAGCCGATCGCAAAGCCGCATAGGCCTGTTGAACTTGGTCGCTGGGAGTTCCAATAGCAACGCACCGGGTGGTGTCAGAGCAGTATCCGTCCTTAGAGCCACCGATATCGACGACGACGACATCACCACGGGCAATGGTACGATCCCCCGGTTCGTGGTGGGGTGATGCGCCGTTTTCGCCTGATCCAACAATGACAAACTCGACGTTCTCATGGCCAACCGTCAATATGCGTGACGAAATGTCGGTCGCCATATCCTTTTCGGTTCGACCCACCCAATCAAGCTCGCCCAACTGGCCAACAACGGAGTCAATTGCAGCTGCTGCGTCTTTCAGTAAATGCACCTCGGCGGCTGACTTGATTACCCGTAGGTCGCGCAAGACCTTATCGGCATTGACAAAGCGAGAGAAGCGCATCTCATGTTGCAAGCCCAGCACGTGATCGGCCCGCATGGTGTTGTTAATCGCCACCGTGGGATTGGGTGGAGCTGCAGCGCGAATCGCATTGGCGCAAACGGTCATCATGTTTTCGTGATCAGCCCAGGCCCGCAGCTGAAAGATGCCACCTTCAGTGAAGACCCGTGGCACTTCCAACGAAGGCACGATCATTGTCGGCGGCGCATATGCGCCCAGAACAAAGAGAGTTATGCGCTCTAAGGGCATACCGACATAGCCTGTCAAATATGCCAGGTCGGCCCCAGCACTCAGCGCCAGACAGTCAATGCCCTTTTCGCGCATTACTTCTTTGATGCGCTCAATGCGTGCCTGATACTCAGGAAGCGAAATCATACTGATACCTTTTGTTGCAAGAGACGGTCAACTGCTTCGGTTGCTGCACGGGCGTGATAGCTAGAGCGCACGAGAGGACCTGACTCAACGTGAGCAAAACCCAGGGCCTCGCCGTACTCACGCAAACGGTCGAATTCTTCGGGCGTTACCCATCGATCGACAGGCAGGTGGTGACCGCTGGGCCGGAGGTATTGGCCGAGCGTCAAGATATCGACCCCAACGGCTCGCAGATCTGCCATTGCCTCTCGGAGTTCCAGCTCGGTCTCGCCCATCCCGCAGATAATGCCCGATTTTGTGACCAGGCCCGCTCTCTTCGCCCTTGCCAACAGAGTGAGGCTGCGCACATACGAAGCTTGCGGACGGACAAGTCGCTGCAGCCGAGCCACCGACTCAAGATTGTGATTGAAAACGTCCGGCTGAGCAGCAAAAACGATCTCGGCTGACTGCAAGTCACCCTTGAAGTCGGGCACCAACACCTCGACTTTGCACGCAGGAAGCCGATCCCTGATGGCGAGAATAGACTCAGCAAAAATTTTGGCGCCACCGTCGGCGAGATCGTCGCGGGCCACGCTAGTCAAAACAGCGTGGGCAAGATCCATGCGGGTGACAGCTTCTGCGACCCGGCGCGGCTCATCAAGGTCAACTGCCCCGGGCTTCCCAGTATTGACTTCACAAAAACCACAAGATCTGGTGCACGTATCGCCGAGCAACATCAAGGTGGCTGTGCGCTGACTCCAACACTCATAGATGTTTGGGCATCCCGCCTCTTCGCATACGGTGTTGAGTTCGAGGCCGCGCACCATAGCTTTGAGCTCAATGAATCCGGGATCCGCCAAATTTGCCTTGCGCTTGAGCCACTTAGGCCGATCCATTGCCTGGTCTTTGACCGATGGTCCCTCCGCAACAGCGCGTGCCCGCAAACTGATCACGTTACGTTTTGGACCGGCGCTTCCACCGCCGCAGCCTTTGCCCTGCGCACCATCGTTAACGAGAACTTTCTCGGCAGCACCTGGAATGTCGGAACTAGGGCCGCCAGAAGTCGTTGACACAGCCAAGTTCACAACCCTTATGCTGCGGCGCTCACGAATAGGCCAGGCCTCAGCTGCTAGCTTGGGCGATCGCCCGAACACCCCACCAGCGTGTGCAACAATACTCTCACATACTGCTTGCATCTTCGGGGTAGCCTCACCGAGCAGTTGTGACATCGAAGCTACCGAACGCCCCTGGATCCCACACGGAATGATCTTGTCCCAATACGACATGTCTGTAGAAATGTTGAGCGCAAAGCCGTGCATCGTGACGCCGCGGGTGATCCGACATCCGATAGCCGCAATCTTGCCAGCCTCTGTCCACACACCAGTGAAACCCTCTTCACGGAACCCGTCAATTCCGAAGTCAGTAAGGGATCGGATCAGAACGTCTTCGAGATTGCGCACATAGTCGACAACATCGGGCTGGACCCCTGCTCCACCCAGCTTCAAAATTGGATAACCCACCAATTGACCCGGACCATGATAGGTAACATCGCCGCCCCGGTCGGTCTCAACAACTTGAGCGCCTAGCTCCCGGTATTCTTCACGACTGAGCAAAAGATTAGACTCGCTGGCCCGGCGCCCCATTGTGTACGTGTGAGGATGCTCAAGCAAGAGCAGATAGTCCTCACCCTCCCCCTTGACTCGCAGATCAAAGAGGGTGTGCTGCAAGTCGTGCGCTTCACGATAGGCTACTTTGCCCAACCAGCGTGCCCGCAGTGCGGAGTCGGCCCCTGTCGTGTCTAACTGGGTAGCCCGCAAGGGGGCCTGATCCACTTCCATGGAGACCTTAACCATGCAGGCCACGCCCGGTGAGCGCCATCGCCGTTTCGCCGATTACCTCGGAGAGAGTCGGGTGTGGATGGATGAAGTGAGCCAACTCGGCGGCGGTTGCCTCCCAGTTGATAGCAATGTAACCCTCGACCATTTGTTCCGTAGCCCACGGACCGATCACATGGATTCCCAAAAGCACTCCGGTATCAGCATCGGAAACTAGCTTGACGAAACCCCGGTTGTCATCAATGATCAACGCCCGGCCGTTGCCACCGTAGCTGTGCTTAGCTGAGCGGACGTTATAGCCACGATCCCGGGCTTGCTTCTCGGTGAAGCCAGCAAATCCAACCTCGGGGTGACAATAAATACCCCACGGCACTTTGTCGTAGTCAATCGGCATTGGGTCTTCGCCGAGGATATCGCGGATCGCAACCATCGCCTCTGCATAAGCAACGTGGGCAAGGGCCGCCGTCGGGACACAGTCGCCGACCGCCCACACGCCATCAAGGGAAGTACGCATATTCTGGTCAACGGTGATGAAGCCACGCTCATCAAGGGCCACGCCAGCTTCAGCAAGGTTCATGCTGTCGGTTTTGGGGCCACGACCGACTGAGACCAAGATCGTCTCGACATCGGCCTCATATTCTTCGCCGCCGTGCTCGAATATCAGGGTCTCGAGGCCTTCCGTAGATGCAGGCCGGTGACTTTTCACCCGGGCACCAACACGCACGTCAACGCCACGTCGCTTCAGTTCCTTGGCAAGGTGTGCGCTTACATCCTTGTCGGCACCGGGCAATACTCCGTCGAGTGCTTCCAACAAGAGAACTTCCACGCCAGTATCAGCAAAACAAGAGGCAAACTCAACACCAATCGCGCCCGCCCCGATAATTGCGCAACTCTGGGGTAGTTCTTGCAAGAAGAGAGCCGTGTCGCTCGAAATCACCATACGACCATCGAAATCAAAACCTGGAATGCTACGGGGCACAGAGCCCGAACAAATCACCACTGCATCGCCGTAGACACTTTGGGTTCCAGAATCTGTTTGCACCTCAACATGGCCGGCCTCAACCAGGGTCCCGAAGCCATCAATAACAGTGACTCCCTTTTGCTTAAGCAACCCGGAGAGCCCTTTAACTTGGCGTTCAACAATTTTGGCTTGACGCTTGTTCGAGGCCGCCCAATCGAGAGCGGGATTTTCTAGACTGACCCCGTAGTCGCCAGCACTATTGACGTGACGCCACACCTCGGCAGTCTGCAAAATAGCCTTTGCGGGAATACAGCCTCGCAGTAGACACGTGCCGCCCGGCCGGTCTGCCTCGACTAGGGCAACCTTTAAACCGACACCGGTTCCATATAGCGCTGCGGCATAACCGCCTGGGCCGCCTCCAACAACAACAACATCAAATCTGTCAGTCACCACAACCTCCTGAGTGTGTTATCTGTCCTAAAAAGTCCGGGACGCAGCATCTGCCTAGGCGCATGCATCGGACCACCTGAACGAATTCATCAGAGTCTAACGGGCAAACATGCTTGAAGAGCGATTTGTCCTTTTGGCAGCACTAGCATAGGCGCAATAATCATTCCGACCGCTCCGTCATTGTCGAGGACTCTCATGCCCACACGCTGGTTAATCATCGCTAGCTTGCTGACAGGTTTTGCCATCTTGATCGCGGCCGCCATATTTTTCACACGTGCCGCGTCGATGGTGCCGGGATAGATAACACGTCACGACAGGCCAAACACGATTACGGCCAAGAAGCCGAGCAGGCCCGACAGGAGCAAAGCCAGCACAACCCCGCGGCGCAGAACAAGCAGCCAGAGAGCTGCGAATGCCAGGACAACTATCTGCCAGATATGGGCAAGCCCTAGCACAAAGGGGATGGCCGAGCCGGCGATTGCGCCGATAGAGGCCGGACCAGCTCCAGCCAAGAAAGCCTGCACGGCCCGATTGCCCCGCAGCTGATGGAAATGTCTGGCCCCAGCAAGCACGAAGACAAAAGAGGGCAGGAACGCAACCACCGACGCCAAGGCAGCGCCGCCAACCCCGTAGGCTGCGTAACCCACAGCAGCGACCGTCTGGACTACTGGCCCCGGCGTTAATTGGCCCAAAACAATGGCGTCTAGGAACTGAGCATTCGTCATCCAATGGTAAGTGTGGACAGCATCTTGTTGCATGAGGGGCACGATCACAAAACCACCGCCATATGACAGGGCCCCCACTTTGAAGGCGACCCAGGCCAGCGCCCCCAGACCCCCTATGGCCCCCACCGAAAAGGCCGTAGGAAGAATCAGCGAAGAGAGCGTGGGTTCAATCAAGCCATCTTCCTCGCCCCGATTCCGGCCATGAGAACTCGCCAATACCTCAACGAGCCCACAACAAACAAGCGCCACCACCAGCCAAGCTCCCACTATCACGACCGCAGCAACTCCGACGGTCACGTAGGCGATCCAGCGGATTTGACCAGCGAGTCCAGTGGGTTTACGATGCCAACTTGATGGCACGAGGGTCAACGCAGCCGAAAAGGCTACCGCCGGCACAGCAGCCCCCGCGCCTGCGGCAACTGCATGCGTCCACGGCGGCGCCTGGGCAGCCAGAAACAGCGAAGCAAGCACCACAATTAGGATCAGTCCCGGAATGATGTAACAGAGGCCACCGATGATCCCGCCCACAATTCCCCGCAAACGCCACGCGGAGAGGATAGCCATCTGGGTAGAGGCCGGGCCGGGCAACATGTTGGTTGCGGCCACAGCGTCTTCAAATTCGCCAGCGGTCATCCATGAATTTTTCGTAACGCACAGGTCGCGAATGAGAGAGAGTTGCGCCGGTGGTCCACCAAAACCGGTGCTGCCCATCCGGCCCCATTCCCAGGCAATGGTCCGAAGAGGAACAGATCTATTCATGGACCGTTCCGATCAAACCGTTCCCGCGCCGCCGTAACACTCAACTCGCGGCTTGCTCAGGCTTAGACATGTAGACGGGATGATAGCCACGGTTTCTTGCCTCAGATAAAACATCGGGCGCAAACGAGGCCAGGGATTCTAGAGGCACGCCCTCGATCTTGAGGTATTGGGTATTGTCATTGCAGTCATAGACAACAAAGACACGCTTGTCGCCCAAATATCGGTGATCTTCGAAGCGGGGATGACGAGGCATTGTCCTCCAATACCGAGAAATTTGTGTGTCACTCTCAAGCGTAGCGGACTGGGCCAGGGGCCCCTAACCAGTCGAAATGCGGACCCACTCGTCGTGGGCACGAACAACTTCCCAAACGCATTCATCGTCAACCACGATGCTGGCGTCTTCGACTCGAGCCCGCACATGGGCCACCACATCGAACATGTTGGGTGGGAGGAGCCAACCTTCGTCGGGGCCCGCTCCGTTGAGTGGGGACAGATGAGACCGCACATATTCGGAACACCAGTCAAGAAGACTCTCAAGGTTTTCGGTTGAGAGACCCGGGCACTGCTTTAGCTGTGTACTGGCCCAATTGGCAGCGGCCTTAGTATCGAACGCTGTTGACATGGTGCCCGGTCGGTATGGCTCGACGTTGGCTCCGCTTAACATTTTGCGTTGACGTAAAACTAGCCAGACCGCCAGAGCCGCTATCAATACAACGACCACTATATAGATCAAATCAGGAGTCCCTTTCGGCACGCATAGTCATATTGATATCGAAGCACATCTTGAATGTCTGCTTCCCCGACGTCAGCACCAACATCTTGAGCGCGCTGCCTCAAATGTGCGACAAGCCTAGCCTCGACATAATCGTCTTCGGAGGACCCAAACGACTTTTCTGCTTCAATGATCTCGACCACATGACCTAGAGCCAATCTTTGGCGTTGCTCCCGTGACAAATGACTCCACACAAAGTTGGCAGCTTCGTCATAATCGAACCCCACAAAGCGCTTGCGCCTGTACAGAACAACAACAGCAATCACCAGGGCAGCCACAACAACAATCGCGAACGGAAGGGCGGCTCGCCCAATAGGTGTAAGTAAAGCAATCGTCGGTTCGCCAGCAAAGAACATAGGAATTCAAAATAGCGTGGAATTGGTATCCATTCACGTCCCCTCGGCCTGGAGGCTACTACCAGGCTTTTCTCCGTCATTGCGAGGAGCCGCTCGCGTGCAGAGCCTGCCCCGAAGCGGAGCGAGGGGAAGCAACCTAGTCCGTGAGTCACTTCACGGAGACGGAGGTCACGGACTAGGTTGCTTCGCTACGCTCGCAATGACGGGCGTTGACGTCACATGCCGACCCGGTCGGCAAGGAGATCTCGGTGGTAGTTCGAGTCACCTAAGAGAACTTCCGTCGATTTGGCTCGTTTGAGATAGAGGTGCGCATCGTGCTCCCATGTGAACCCGATCCCACCATGGATCTGGATGTTTTCCTGAGCGCAACGCGTGTATGCATCGGCGGCATAAGCCTTGGCTAGCGGAGCCACCACTGGCAACTCGTCATTGTCTTGCGCTGCCGACCAGGCCGCGTAATAGGTGGCCGAACGGGCGGCTTCGACCAGCACCAACATGTCGGCGCATTTGTGTTTGATCGCTTGGAACGACCCGATCGGCCGACCAAATTGCTCACGCTCCTTGGCGTAGGCGACCGACATATCAAGGCATTTCTGCGCGCCGCCGACTGCCTCAGCCGCCAAGGCTACTGCGGTCAAGTCGAGTACCTTAGCAATCGCTGGCCAGGCAGTCGATTGCTCACCGAGGCCGAGCCGCGCAGATTCCGGCACACGTACATCAGATAAGTTCACCTCGGCCTGGGCGCGGGTTTGATCCATCATCGACAAGCCGGTGCGCTCCAATCCAGGGGTCTCGACCGGCACCGCAAACAGACCTATTCCAGACTCGGGTTCGCCCCCAGCCACATCCGTAGCATCGGCCATCCGGGCGGCAACAATAATCACATCACTCATGGTCCCATCGGTGACAAACATCTTGGTGCCTGACAACACATAGTCAGCTCCGTCAGGGCGAGCGCTCGTCGCTATCGACTGTGCATCCCAACGACCACTTGCCTCCGCCAGGGCTACAGTCGCTATAGATTCGCCCATTGCTATGGCAGGCAAGTATTCCTTCTTTTGCGTCTCGGTCGCGGCCATCATAATCACGCTCGATGCCAGCACAGCACTCGAAACGAACGGCACACAGGCCAACGCTCGGCCCATCTCCTCCAAAACCGCGATCATCTCGACAAAGGTAAAGCCACTACCGCCATATGCCTCAGGGATAATAAGCGAGGTCCAGCCCAATTCGCCGCTGATGCGCGACCACAACTGCTGGTCGAAGCCGGCATTGGTTTCCATCACCTCACGCACCCGCAACGACCCAGAATTGGCTTCGAGAAATGAGCGGGCCACGCCACGTAGTTCTTCTTGCTCATCAGTAAATCCAAAATGCATCATCCGCTCCTTCAACAAATCATGGCGGCTAGTAACCGTCGCTCACGCTCGAGCAGATTCCCGGCCTCCAACCGGCGAGCGATCGGCCCGAGGTTCCTTGGGCAATCCCAACCCACGCTCGCCGACGATATTGCGCTGGATTTCGGCGGTCCCGCCCCAGATTGTCTCACTCTTAGCAAACAGGTAGGTCTGCTGTTCGACGGAGAGCTTGTAGTCGTCACCCACGACGCAGCCTTGCGGGCCTCGAATGCTCATGGCCAGCTCGGTAACCCAGCGGTGATATTCCGACCAGAAAATCTTGTTTAGAGATGGCGTCACGCCCAGATCGCGGTCTTCCAGAATGCTGGTCAGAGTGCGAAAGCCCTGCGCCTTCATGATCATCACTTGGGAATATGCCTGTGCTAGCTGCTGGCGCACTACCGGGTCTTGCGACTTCGGCTGACCATCTGCCCCTGCCACGTTCCGAGCCTCGTCAATAATGCGGTCAAGTTCCTGGTGATAACGCAACGCTTGCGTGGTAGCCGTGGCGCTGCGCTCAAAGGCGAGTGTGGTCATTGCCACTTTCCAGCCATTGCCGACGCCACCGACCACGTTCTCAACCTGCGTGCGAGCTCCATCGAGGAAAATCTCGTTGAACTCGTTGGTACCCGTGAGCTGGCGGATCGGCCTCACCTGCACGCCGGATTGCTTCATAGGTACCAATAGGTAGCTAATGCCTTTGTGTTGAGGTTGGTCCGGATCGGTACGAGCCAACAGAAAGATCCAATCGGCCGTATGGCCGAGGGTTGTCCACACCTTTTGACCCGTAATCACCCACTCGTCGCCGTCTCGCTCGGCCCGGGTCTGCAAGCTAGCCAAGTCACTACCCGCATTGGGCTCACTGAAGCCCTGGCACCAAAGCTCCTCACTCTTGAGAATCGGCGGCAAAAATCTTTTCTTTTGGTCTTCACTCCCCCACGCCAGCAATGTGGGCCCAATCAGAAAGTCGCCGAAAAAGTTGAGGGCGGGTGGAGCGCCCGACCGAAACTGCTCTTCTGAAAAAACGACTTGTTCAATCCGAGTGAGACCCTGGCCCCCATACTCTTTCGGCCAAGTCAACCCCTTAAAACCGGCCTCAAAGAGCATCTGGTCAAACTCTCGCACATATTCTGCATCAACTGGCCCAGACGCCGGATCGTCAGGATCGGTGGTTAATTCGACCTTATCTCGCCACGAATGATCCAGATTGTCAGCTAACCAAACCCGAAATCGCTGCCTGAATGACTCAGCCGCTTCGCCATATTCAAGATCCACGCCAGTATCGCCTTCCTCGCCGCAGAGGGAACTGGCTGGCGCTGGATGTCCAACCGTTTCAAACCCCAGGATTACAGTTCAAGAGTCTACCAAATTGGCTCTGCTCGCAACGGCGGCGACCTTGACTTCCTCGGGGGCGGCGGCGCTAAAGAATAAGACTGCGGTCTAGTCTTCCTGGAGCCCGAGCGGTGGCGACTTCTTTGACTGGGCCATGAGAGCCAGATCGTCGGCAGTTTTCTTAGCTGAATCGACAAAGCCATCGACAGCACGCTTCTTCGCACCGGCAAATTCTTGAGCATGCTTCTGCGCTTGAGAGAGCGCCTGCGTAGCTTTCGCCCATTGAGCGCCAAACATGCCCAAATCGAAGTTGCCCTCCTTGATTCGCTCTTTGTAGAGAGCCCGCTGCGGAGGCTTGCGCAGATCACTAACAAGGCCGACCCAGCTCAGCGACTTGAGCACGTAGTAGCTGGGGTCGAACTCCCACCAGAAAAAGCCCTGCTTCGCGGATGACTGGTAGTAGTGATGGTTGTTGTGCCAGCCCTCCCCACACGTGAACAGAGAGATAAGGAACGAATTGCGGCTCGTATCGAGCGTCACGAAACGGCGCCGTCCAAAAACATGGGCGAGAGAATTTACAATGAAGGTTCCGTGCCACAGCAAAACCGTCGACAAGAAAAAGCCGATGAAGAGCCCGCTGGCGCCAAGCGTTAGGAACACGACGGCACCCAACAGCCATGGCCCAACCCAGTTGTACTTGTTAAGCCAACGCAGCTCCGGATACTTAGCAAAATCTTGGATTTGGTCGACCTCAGTGTCCGAATACTTGTCACACAGAATCCAACCAACGTGACTCCACCAAAAGCCCTTCTGAGGCGAATGCACATCTTGGGGAGTGTCAGAATATTTATGATGATTGCGATGATGAGCAGCCCACCACAACGGACCCTTTTGCATCGCCGTGGTCGCACCGAAAGCCATAATGAATTGCATCACCCGGCCCATCTTGTAAGACCGATGCGCAAAATAGCGGTGGTAACCGGCAGTCACGAAAAACATCCGGATGTAGTAGAGAAAGATGCAAGTGGCTACGTCGATCATTTTCACGCCCGTGAAAATGGCGGCGAATGGCAGTAGATGAATAATGAAGAACGGAATCGACGAGACCCAGTTAACCCGCTCGTCTGGGGCTCTAGTAATAGCGTGTTGCATACTCTCTTCGATCCTCCGTCAGCAGTCACGACTCTTCAAATCTAGTCAGCTTCCCAGCAGCTTGGGGTCAGCTTCGTCCGTTTCTTTGGCTCTTGGGCTTTTGAGAGTCTATCTTTATTCGTTTCTTTGGCCTTGCGGGGCTGATGGAACCGGTCTTTGCGGGACTCTTCGGCCTTGCGGGGCTTTTGGGGAGTATATCTTTGTCCGTTTCTTTAGCCTCTTGGTCGCTCGTGGAGTCTATCTTTGTCCGTTTCATTAGCCTTGCGGGCGGCGGGCAGCTTCCATTCGCTCGCAAGCTCGCTCAGGAACCTCCCGCCGCCCTTCGTAACCAGTGGGGAGGCCTACTGTGAGGTTGCGCCTGCGGCGCAACCTCACAGTAGGGCGCCTCCGGCGCAGCCTGGCCATCACGGCCAAGCCACGGTAAGGCGTTCCCCCGACAGGTTGCTAAAACCTGCGGCGCAACCTCACAGAAGGGCGCCTCCGGCGCAACCTAGCCAATGGCGAACACGTCAAGTGGGGGTACCGCCCTGGCCGGCGAGTCGGAGCCTTCGGCGCAACCGGAATGTAACGTCATACCCGCAAAGAGATATCCAATCACCCTACGGCGCAGGCGGACGTGTCAGCAGGGGGGTTCGTCGCAGGGGTGGCACTCGAGTTCGAGGGTGGCGTGATCGATTTGGTATTGGTCTTGAAGCATCGACTTGATTATGGCCGCATGGGTTTCTGCTGCGTGTAGCGAATCAACACCTTCGAAGACGACGTGGGCAGACATTGCAGTTTGGTCAGAGGCAATACTCCACATGTGAAGGTGGTGTACAGCATCGACAGCGGGCATCGACATTATGGAAGACTTGATGTCGGTTGGGTCCAGGTTGCCAGGTGTGCCCTCGAGAAGAATACGTGTCGCCGACCTGATCAAAGCTAGGCCTGACACAAGCGATAGCAAACCGACCAACATTGCCATCACCGAATCCAACCAAGCAGTATTCCAGAACAACACCGACAGCCCAACGATGATGGCGCCTACAGAACCGATGGCGTCCACTGCCATATGCAAGAACGCGCCTCTGATATTTAGGCTTTCCCCGCGAACTCGCATCAATAGACCAGCACTGACCAAGTTCACGGTTAGCCCCAATGCAGCCACGATCAGGACGGGACCACCATCAACGTGCTCTGTCTGACCGAAACGATCGATGGCTTCGACACAAATGAAGACTGCCGCAGAGATGAGTAAAACACCATTAGCCAGCGCCGCCAAAACCTCGGATCGTGACAATCCGAAGCTGAATCGGTCGGTGGGGGGCCGCATCACCAGCCCGACTGCTGTAGTCGCTAACGCCAACCCGATCACATCGGTAACCATGTGCAATCCGTCGGCCAACAACACCAACGAGCCAAATACAATACCGGCCAAGATCTCGACCACCATAAAGGCACTATTGCCGGCAAGGGTGATCCACAGAATACGTTTTTGCCTGAGGCGCATATGTGTCAGCGACGAATCGCCCAAATGTGTATGACTCACAACTGTCCAATATCTAGGGATGGTCAACAACACCCACTTTACCCGCACGTCCCGGCTCTGCCGCAGGCCTACCACTTCACTGAAATTCGCCAGGAAGCCCCCGGCCTTTAGCCGTGGGGAGGAATGGCGTTAACGGCCTTGGTCGTTATCCTTTTGGTTTCTGGTTTGATGTTGGGATAGGTATTTGGGTGCGTGCTGTATATTGTTCTGATGGTTGCTGGAACTGAGTATAAGTCGAATATGAATGTTGTGTATTCGTGTAAGTACCATGTGATCTGGTGTCCGAAGTATCGTCGTAGGGTGCTTTCTGGTGTTGTTGATGATCGTCTTGAAGTGATTGTTGGAGAGGTGTGTGGGGAGCGGGGGGCGGAGGTGGTCGAGTTGGAGGTGATGCCTGATCATGTGCATCTTTTGGTTGAGGTGGATCCTCAGTTTGGTGTACATCGGCTGGTTGGGTTGATTAAGGGGCGGTCTTCTCGTCTGTTGCGGCAAGAGTTCTCTGCTTTGATGTCTCGTTTGCCGACTTTATGTCCTTGGGGGTGACCGGGGTCTCCCCGGTTTGTTTCCACGGTCGGTGGCGCTCCACTGGCTGTCGTTCGGTGTGACCGGGGTGTCCCCGATATGTCGAGAACCAGAAAAATGTTTGACTCGAACACTTGTTTTGTTGTTGGGGGTGTGGTCTAATGTGGCTCTTATGGCGAAGCGTTCGAAGACCCCGAGTTTTATATCAGAGTTCCCTTTGAGGGTGACTCCCGCTGATGAGCGCATGTTGTCGGTCTGTTTTGAGGGGGCTCGCCGTATCTATAATGCTTGTTTGGGTGAGGCGGAACGGCGGCGACGCTTGTTGGTGGAATCGAAGGCGTATCAGGCGGCCCGTAAGATGCCTCGCAAGACTTCGAAAGAGATCAGGGCCCGTTCTGGTGCGTTCCAGGCCGCCAAAGAAGCGGTTGGCTATCGTGAATACGATTTGCACGGTTGGGTGGTGAAGCCCAAGCATTCTTGGGTGGGTAACAATCTTGACATCAACACCGTCCAAAAACTTGCGACAAGGGCGTTCGGAGCATCGGAGAAAGTCCTGTTCGGAAAGGCCCACAAGGTGCGCTTTAAAGGCCTAAACCAAATGGACAGTGTTGAGGGCAAAACGAACTCGTCAGGGATCCGTTGGAGAGGCGACGGCCGTCTTGATGATCTGTTTCGGGTTGAGTGGTCGAAACTTGTTTTGGTGGCGATTGTTGATGGGGATGATCTTGTCCTAGAGCATGGTTTGAATTCGAGGGTGAAGTTTGTGCGTTTGGTGCGCCGCAAGATTAATGGCCGTATCCGTTGGTATTGCCAACTTGTCTGTGAAGGCCTGGCCTATGTGAAAGAGAAGAACCTGTCCAAGCCGGGGGTGGTCGGTATCGACATTGGTCCGTCAACGATCGCCTACGTGGCAGTTGACGGTGGCGAGGCTGGTTTGGAGCGGTTCTGTAACGAACTTGACGGCCGCCAGAAGCACATCCGTAAGTTGCAACGTATGGATGATCGGCAACGTCGTGCTAATAATCGTGACTGTTACGACGAGGCTGGTCGGGCGATTAAGGGGAAGCGTCCAAAGAACCGGTCGAAGCGTCAGCAGCGTACCGAGGC
>JBCKKC010000044.1:0-17754 GCA_038904395.1 Acidimicrobiia bacterium
GAAAGATACCGATAGAGACTTCATTATGATGGCAAATGAAGCCAAGGAATATGGCATGATCGATGAAGTAATTGAGACGAGAGGCTAGAGGATTCCGGTCCGGACTGGTAGGGTCTTTACATTCGTAATTAGGGACCCTGGCGCGGGGGAGTGAAATGGCGAAATTTGGTGACGGGGGCGAACTTCTCAAGTGCAGCTTTTGTGGTAAGTCCCAGAAGCAAGTAAAGAAACTCATTGCTGGCCCGGGCGTTTACATCTGTGATGAATGCATCGAGCTGTGCAACGAGATAATCGAGGAAGAACTCTCGGAGGTTCCTGAGCTCGGTCTCGAGGCTTTGCCTAGGCCTAAAGAGATCTACCATTTCTTAGACGACTACATCATTGGCCAAGACGAGGCCAAAAAGTCGTTATCGGTTGCTGTCTATAACCATTACAAGCGCGTGCAAGTCGGCGCCCAGGGTGAGGGCGACGTTGAGCTGGCTAAGTCAAACATCTTGCTGCTTGGTCCGACGGGATGTGGCAAGACCCTGCTGGCCCAGACTCTCGCCCGTATGCTTAATGTTCCCTTTGCGATTGCTGATGCGACTGCGCTGACTGAGGCTGGTTATGTCGGCGAGGATGTCGAGAACATTCTGCTTAAGCTGATTCAAGCTGCCGATTACGACGTCAAAAAGGCCGAGACGGGCATCATCTATATCGACGAAGTCGACAAGATTGCTCGTAAGAGTGAAAACCCCTCGATCACTAGAGATGTTTCTGGTGAGGGTGTTCAGCAAGCGCTGTTGAAGATTCTTGAGGGCACGACGGCTTCGGTGCCACCTCAGGGTGGGCGTAAGCATCCGCATCAAGAGTTCATCCAGATCGACACGACCAATGTCTTGTTCATTTGTGGCGGGGCTTTTGCTGGTCTCGAGAAGATCATCGAGAGCCGTATTGGCCGCAAGGGGATTGGCTTTGGGGCCGATGTGCGCAGTCTCGAAGAAAAGGACCTCGGTGAGATTTTCGCTAAAGTGCTGCCCGAAGACTTGATCAAGTTTGGTCTGATCCCTGAGTTCGTGGGTCGTCTGCCAGTAATTTCGGCTGTACATAATCTCGATCGTGAGGCTCTTGTCCGTATTCTGACCGAGCCTAAGAATGCTCTGGTGAAGCAGTACCAGAAATTCTTTGAATTTGATGGCGTCGAATTGCAGTTCAGCGATGATGCCCTCGAGGCTGTTGCCGGTCAAGCGATCTTACGTTCGACTGGCGCTCGCGGCCTCAGGGCAATCCTTGAGGAAGTTTTGCTCAATGTCATGTACGAGATCCCATCTCGCAAGGACGTTACCCAGT
This sequence comes from Acidimicrobiia bacterium, assembly GCA_038904395.1. Classification (GTDB taxonomy): domain Bacteria; phylum Actinomycetota; class Acidimicrobiia; order UBA2766; family UBA2766; genus JBCKKC01. The sequence goes on from JBCKKC010000044.1 coordinate 1,330, forward strand.
GCGTGATCACTAAAGAAGTGGTTATCGACAAGGTCAACCCTACCTTGGTGCCCCGTGTTGAAGCCAAAGAGCGTCCCGCCAAGACCACCGACCGTACCGAACGCTCCGCCTAGGGCACAGCCCTCGCCGGCGGTAGTATCTGTCGCATGAGCACAATGACTATCGATCTTGATGATCAACTCGTTGAGCGTGTGATGTCTATTTATAGACTCGCGTCGAAAGAGGAGGCTGTGGACCTTGCCCTGCGGCGTCTGGCTGAGTCGCCGATGACGAAGGACGAAATGTTGGCCATGGAAGGTAGTGGTTGGGATGGCGATCTCGACGAAATCCGTGCTCCCGATTGAGAAGCCCCGGGCCCGCCCCCCATTTCTCGGATAGATTCGCAGGATGACAATTACACCTGAAGCGGCCCTTGCCATCCTTGACGACCACACGAAGAGTGGCATAAATCCTGGCCTTTCTCGTATGCACGCTGCCGTTGAGTTGTTGGCCGACCCTCAATCTGGCTATCCGACTATCCACGTTGCGGGCACGAACGGCAAGACATCGACGGCTCGCATGTGTGCATCCATCCTGACTGGATTGGGCTTTCGCACAGGCCTGTATACCTCGCCGCATCTTGTCGATGTTTATGAGCGTTTCGAGATTGACGGCGAGCCTGTCAAACCCGCCACCTTTGCCGAGCGCATCGAGTACTTACAACCGATCATGGATGAAGTTGAGCGCATTTGTGACGCACCACTTTCCTATTTCGAGTTATGCACAGTGATTGCCTTTGAACTCTTTTCCGATTCTGCGGTGAGTGCTGCCGTGGTCGAAACGGGCATGGGGGGTAGCTGGGATGCGACGAATATTGTCGACGCGCATGTGGCTGTGATCACCAACGTGGGCTTGGACCACACCGAGTATTTAGGTGAGCGGGTTGTTGACATTTGTGCTGAGAAGGCGGGCATCATCAAGGCCGGCAGTCATGTCATCACGGGGGTTAGAGAGCCAGCGTTGTTGGAAGTTATTGCTGAACGCATAGAGACAGTTGGTGCAGGTCCATTGTGGCGACTCGGTGAAGAAATCCAGATCGAAGACAGCGAGCCTGCTGTAGGGGGCCGTTTGCTGAGTATGTCCACCCCGAACGGTGGCTATCAGGACGTGTTTGTTTCTTTGCTTGGCCAGCACCAGAGCGATAACGCGGCTCTGGCAATCGCTGCGTGTGAGGCTTTCGTGGGGTCGCAATTGCAGGGCGAATCCGTCGTGGCTTCACTCTCGGACGTTACGTCTCCGGCGCGGTTAGAGATTCTCCAGCGGCACCCGCTAGTGGTCCTCGACGGGGCTCACAATGGCCCTGGAGCACGTGCGTTGGCGCAATCCGTTCAGGAAGCCTTGGCTTATGACAACTGTGTCTTGGTGCTAGGGATTCTCAAGAGCAAGGACGCTCAAGAGATCGTTGACGCTTTGCTTCCGATAGCTGGTCGAGTAATTGTCACTCGACCTAGCGACGATGGAGACTTCCGTGATCCGACCGAGCTTGCGCAGCTGGTCGAAGAATCAGGCCCAGGCGTGGAAGTCATCGAAACTACGAATGTGTCTGAGGCTCTTCGGATCGCATACGAGGTTGTTACTCCCGATGATTTGATCCTGATTACTGGCTCACTCTATATGGCCGGTGAGGCTCGAGCTCTGCTCAGTCAAGATTGAGGTCCCGGCCGAGTTGCGAGTCCAGGGGCCCCAACCCGATTGACCTTGGCGACCCCGAGGGTGACCCAAGCAAATCAAGGCATGGCCCTGTGACGATGGTTCCGTCTATCCAGATAGATTTGCTCGGACCGGCCCATCCAATCGACCCCAAGTTGAAACATTGGGTCGTCGGGTATGGCACACGCATGGGGCCAACCAAGAATAGGCTCAGTACGACAATGGTGCTCAGCGACCTGCTCGAGGAGGAGCGATCTCGTTTACTTGAGCTCTGAACTGCGAAAGGATCTGGTTCAGAGCGTTGTGCAATGCTTCGGACTGCTCTTGAAGGGACGGACCTCGATCGGCCGCTGCATCAGCAGGAGCGTCATCATCCGACCCGTCACGAGCACGCAATGCCTCCCTCATGAAAGGCGTAAGTGTTGAGTCCGGTGGTGAGTTGCTCAAGTTACTGTCTGACTCGTGCCCGTCCTGGTCGCAGAGTTGGGGATTCGTGTCCGAACGTGATCCATGCGATTCAGCATGCGCTTCGAAACTCTCCTGGTTACTCCGCCTTTGATCCCCACCCCTTGTCTGCTGAGCTGGAACTTGTTCGTCACGCAATGCCCGGATCGAAGCCGAAGCGTGGTCTTGTAGTTTCCTTAATGCGTTTGAAATAGCCAGGGGCTCTTCGCCGTCCATTGCAGTGTGGACAAGACGCTGCTGGGCGGCATCATGGATGCTCCGTATGCCAGCGACTGCTGCATCACAGTAGATGCTTTGCCAACCAGCGACGCAAGGGCCGAATGCTTCGACTGCCGCTTTGCGGAACGACTCAAGGTCGATTGAGTCTGCAATCCTCTCATGTTTTTCCCTGATTTGTTCCTCACTCTGGGGGCCGCTCTCATGAATCATGTCTGCTAGGTCGCCCAAGGTGATGTAGAGGCTCAAGTCCATCTCATCGGCAGTCTCGTCGCCCTCCGCCAGAGATGTGGGATGTAGTATCTGAGCAGCCAGTCTATCGAGCGCTGTCATCTGGAGGCCCGCAGCTAGTGCCGCCAAGCGAACATGGTCTTTGGTCACAGTTTTGTTTCGTTGCTGGAGCCCTTGCAGAATTTTCATTGCTGGATCATGTGTTGAGTCTGCATCATCTGTCTCTGCGGGACGGTGGAAGTACGCATTCGATGGACGACGCTCACGGTCCCGGTATTGCTGACTGTTATCCCTCTGAAACCGTGGTGTCTGGCGTGGCAGGTCATGTTCCTGCAACTCGTCGGGTTGTTGTTCATCCCCAGTCTCGTCATTTGTTGGGGCTTGGTCCTGGTCCGCATGTAGATTGGCATCGATCTGAGTAAACGCGACATCGGTGGTCGCAGAGCCGCTGCAGCACCCGCCAGCGAGAGCGGGGATCGCTCCGGAAAAACTGCTGATAGCACATGCAACAACCACGGCCAACAAGGTACGTGTTCGACGTGCGCGTCTAATCTCTCTCAAAAAGTACATAAGTCAATCCTGAACTGGTGGCGCTAAGGCCAACTTCACCCTCGGACCCGAATCGTCCCTGACAACCTCGTAAATTCTAATAACGATATGCACAGTATTCATCAGAGATTCATTACCGGGGACGTTGCTCTCGTCCGTCATTGCGAGGAGCGTAGCGACGAAGCAACCTAGTCCGTGACTAACACCACGAAAACACAGGTCAGGGACTAGGTTGCTTCGCTGCGCTCGCAATGACGGAGGGAAGGCATGAGTGCCCTGCTATTCGTCGAGGCCGAGTTCGCCCCCCGTCATTGCGAGGAGCGCACGGACGTGGCAATCCACGTCCGTGACTCACGCCGCGTAAATGCAGTGTTATTCGTCGAGGCCGAGTTCTTTGAGTAGTTCTGATGGCAGTTGGATGGGGGCAATGTTTGATTCGTACTCATTCAAGTGACGTTGCAAAATCTTGGACAGGACCCAGGCATGTTGGGGACTCATCCGCACTGTTGCTACGGGTTTCTGCTCGCCTGGCGACTCAGTTACCAGGCCAAATTGAAAGATGAACGAATAAGGTGTAGAAGCAACACGCACCGAATCCGAGTAAAGATCTGGTGGTTCAGTGCCGTGAAAATGAGAGGTATCCATAGTTGCAATCTAGTCGGTCAGGTCTTTGCTGTGGTCAAGATTGTTCGGCGACCTCTTGTGATTTGAACTAGTCAAAATATTTTTGGGAGAACAAATGACTGAAAGAACTCTTGTATTAATCAAGCCCGATGCTGTCCGCCGTGGCTTGATTGGTGAAATCATTGGCCGGATCGAGCGCAAAGACTTGTCGATTATCGCTCTCGAGCAACGGGTACTGGAAGTTGATGTTGCCAAGGTGCACTACGAAGAGCACAGTGACAAGCCGTTCTTTGAAGAGCTGGTTAGCTTCATCACAGGAGGCCCACTTGTGGCCATGGTTGTTGAAGGGCGTGAGGCCGTGACCACCATTCGTACGATGATGGGCGTCACCGACCCAGTCAAGTCTGCTCCAGGTACGATCCGTGGCGATTTGGCCATTCTCATGACCGAAAACCTCGTGCACGGATCTGACTCGCCAGCATCCGCCCAACGTGAGATCGGCCTGTTCTTCCCCGCTCTGGCTGGCTGAAGGCCGTATCTAGCCCCCGTCATTGCGAGGAGCCCGCTCTGGGGCGACGTGGCAATCCAGGAATCCGAATCTTGCGAGTGCAGCGAGCAATTCAAAATGGCTCAAATTCGACGCAAGGTTCTCGCGCCCCTGGGTATCCACCATCTGGCTCCGGATTTGTGCCATCATCTGGGGTTACCGGTACTTTCGGAGGGAATCCATGGGAGCTTTCAGCCAGTTTTTTGGAAGGGATATGGCTGTCGACCTTGGGACCGCCAACACACTCGTTTATGTTCGAGGTCGGGGGATTGTCCTTAACGAGCCATCTGTTGTTGCCATCAATACTCGTGATGGTCGTCCAATTGCGGTCGGGACCGACGCCAAGCGTATGATCGGGCGCACGCCCAGTCACATCAAGGCCATTCGGCCATTACGCGATGGGGTGATCGCCGATTTTGGTATCACCGAGAAAATGTTGCGCTATTTCATTTCGAAGGTTCAAACGAGCCGTTTTCAAAAGCCTCGCATTGTGATCTGTGTGCCATCGGGCATTACTCAAGTGGAGCAGAGGGCGGTTGAAGAGTCGGCCCTCTCGGCGGGTGCTCGAGCGGCGTTCATTATTGAGGAGCCGATGGCCGCTGCGATCGGGGTCGGGCTCCCTGTGCATGAGCCAACCGGCAACATGATTGTCGACATTGGCGGCGGCACTACTGAAGTGGCAGTCATCTCGTTGGGCGGGATCGTCATTTCTGAGTCGATCAGAGTTGCCGGCGACGAAATTGACGAGGCGATCATTAGCTATGCCAAAAAAGAATATTCGTTGGCATTGGGCGAGCGCACGGCCGAAGAGATCAAACTGGCGGTAGGGTCGGCCTTTCCGCTCGAGGACGAGCCTCTTGCCGAAATCAGAGGGCGCGACTTGGTGAGCGGATTGCCCAAGACAATTGTTGTCTCTACTGAAGAAATTCGTTTTGCCATTGAGGAGCCGGTCAGCCAGATCGTTGATGCGGTCAAGACGACGCTCGACCGAACTCCGCCTGAACTTGCCGCCGACATTATGGAAAAGGGCATTGTATTGGCCGGGGGTGGAGCGTTGTTGCAAGGTTTGGCGCCAAGGCTTGCCAGCGAAACTTCAATGTCGATCAGGATCGCGGACTCGCCACTATATGCGGTTGCGATCGGTTCCGGCCAGTGCCTGGAAGAATTCGAGGCACTGAAACAGGTTCTCATTTCGAGTACTTCATCGCGTTCGTATTGAGGTATTCATGGCGATATTTCACCGTCGAAACTACCGTCGCCGGCTCATTCTCGTCGCCCTTTTGGTGGGCTCCCTTGTCTTGATCACGTTGGATTTCCGTCGTGGCCCAGAGTCTTCGCAGGTGAGAGCAGGCCTGTTAGTGGTCGTGCAACCGATTTCCGCTGGGGTGACTGGCGCAATCAGGCCGGTGCAGAACTTTTTTGGAAGCCTGGGGAAGGGGAATCACCTCAAGGCGCGGAACGAGGCATTGCAGCGGCAAGTTGAAAAGCTACAAAAGGTAGAGGTCGACAAGAAGCGACTTGAAGCCGAGAATAAGGATCTACGTGAGACAGCCAACTATCGGGGGGCGACCGGCTATAGCTACGTCACTGCCCGGGTGGTGGGTGTGCCGGCGACCAACTTTGATTGGTCGTTGACTATCGATGCCGGCGCCGACGAAAGGGTTGCTTCCGGTAATCCTGTGTTGGCTGGTCAAGGTTTGATTGGCCGGGTTATTGATGTTTCGCCGAGGGGTGCCAAGGTCATGCTGTTAGCTGATCCGCAGTCGTCTGTTGGTGTGCGTGATGAGCGCTCTGGTGTTACCGGAGTTGTCACTGGCCAGAGCACGGGCCCGTTGCGGCTCGAGTTTGTTGATGCCAATGCCGACGTCAAAGTTGGCGACATTTTTGTCACTTCCGGCTTCGACAAGAGTCGCTTTCCTGCCAATTTGACGGTCGGAAAGGTGACAAGTATCGAGAAGGAGTCTTCCGGTCTGGTGTTGTCTGCAGATGTATTGCCGGTCGAGCCTATGCATGACTTTGTGTCGGTGATGATGTGGAATTCGAATAGTTGAGAGAGGAAGCGCAGTGGGGCGCTGGATAGTGATTCCGTTGATGACTTTTGTGGCGGCGGCCATCCAGGTTGCGCTGCTGGCGATGTTGCCTGTTTTTGGCGCTCATGCAGGGCTAGTGCTCCTGTTAGTTGTTGCCGTGGCGATTTTTGTCGGCCCTGAGTGGGCTGCTGTCGCTGGCTTCATGGGCGGGCTCATGCTCGACATTCTGGGCGTCTTACCCCTAGGGCTCACCGCACTCAGTTTCACGCTTGTCGGCTTTGTGGTAGGCGAGGTTGTACAGCGCATGGACCGGACTCCCGATTTTGGTTTTCAACTCGCTTTGGTAGTTGGGGCGAGTGTTGTTGGTGAGCTGATCGTGCTGGGCCTTGTCTTAACTCTGGGCCAAGGAATGCGTGGGGTCACACCAATTACGATTGTTGTGACAGCCGTCTACAACTGCCTCCTGGCGGCGATATTCTTGCGTCCGCTGGGGCGAGTGTTGGCAACGCGCGGCAGGGGGGCGATGTGAACAAGGTCAAGACCCTCAAGTCGCTCGAGTCTGGGTCCAAGCGCAAGAAGTCGGCTGGTTGGGGGCCGAGTTTTTCGCCAGCGCCGGCGAAACGCAGTTTGCGGCCGTTCAGCTACAAAAACGAGCCCTTGTCGGTCCGTAAGTATCGCAAGCAAGAAAAGAAGCAGGCCAAGAAGAAGCCGACCGACTTGAAGGTTCGTCTTGGCATTCTCATCGGGGTTTGTTTGGCTTTGGCGATCACCGTTGTCGTTCGCCTTTGGTATTTGCAGATTCTGGCCAATAAGTCGTTTGAAGAGCGGGCCACTCTAAATCAGGTGCGTATTTCTAGGTCTGAGGCGCCACGTGGCCGGATTCTCTCTTCCGATGGTCAGGTGCTTGTCGACAATCGCGTTTCCCTTTCTGTGGGTGTCGAGACAGCATCGTTGAAAGATCCAAAGACAAGGGCTGATGTTTTTGGCCGCCTGTCAACATTGTTGGGCATTTCGGTTGCCGATATCGAGAAGCGCCTCAAATCACCAAAGGTGTCTCCGTATATGGCAATTCCGATAGCTGACGATGTGCCGCTCAATGTGATGTCAATCATTAAGGAACGCCAAGATGAGTTCCCGGGGGTTGTTCCGGTCATGCGGCCAGTAAGGATTTATCCTCAACAGCGCCAATGTCTTATGCCTGACGAAGTGACAGACTGCCCGCCGTTGGCGCCGCATGTTTTGGGCTATGTCGGTGAGACTACCGAGAGCGACTTAAAGGTGAATCCCGATTACAAGTTGGGCGACACGATTGGGCGGGGTGGCATTGAGGCGATGTATGAGCCCGACCTGCGTGGTAAAGCCGGCACGAAGCGGCTCGAGGTTAACTCTCACAATCGGTTCTTGCGGGTGCTCGATGAGACACCGCCAATCCAGGGCAACGATATTGTTCTGACTCTCGACAGCAAGATTCAGCGTTATGTCCAGGATGGACTCGAGAAAGGGCTCCTCGCAGCGCGCGCCAGGTGGGATAAGAATACAAGCATGCCTTACATCGCCCCGGCAGGATCGGTTGTCGTTATGGACCCGCGCAATGGCGCTATTTTGGCAATGGCTTCTTACCCTCATTTCAATCCGGCACAGTTCGTTGGTGGTATTCCAGCGGGTCGATGGAAAGCCCTTAACGATCCGGCGAACTATTTTCCTCTCAACAATCGCACCATCCAAGGGCAGTATGCGCCCGGTTCCACGTTCAAGGTTGTTACCGCAACAGCCGCCCTTGCCAATGGCTTTATCAGTCCTAATGACAACGTCGGTACGCCAGGATCGTTTTCTCTCGGCTCCCGGTCTTGGAGTGACTGGAAGCCGGGCGGGCACGGCTCGGCAGACTTGTATAAGTCGCTTGTCCAGTCGGTTGACGTCTACTACTACAAGCTTGGCTACGAGATGTATCAGGCTAAGGACCGGGGCGGTGACTATCTACAAAACACGGCTCGCCAAATGGGCTTGGGCAAGCCTACGCAGGTCGATCTGCCGCACGAGAAGCCGGGCCGGATTCCGGACGAAGCTTGGAAGACACAAGTTAACGACACGAATCCGAAGATTTTCCCTGACGGCAAATGGTATCCCGGTGATGCCGTCAATATTTCTATTGGCCAGGGCGACATTCTGGTGACACCCCTGCAGATGGCGATGGTCTATGCAAGCTATGCGAATGGCGGAACCATCTACCGACCGCATGTGCTCGGCCAGGTTCGCAAGCAAGATGGCAAAGCGTTGAGTGAATACGCTGTCGGCGACCTAGGCCACATTCCTGACCAGCCCAACCACATCGCCGATATCGCATCGGCCCTTGTTGATGTGCCGCGTTCAGGTACAGCCGCTGGGGCGTTTGCTGGGTTCCCCTTGGCTGAATATCCGGTCGCCGGCAAAACCGGAACAGCCGAGGTGCAAGGCAAACAAGACACAGCCTGGTTTGTTAGTTGGGCACCCGCAGATAATCCACAATACGTTGTCGCTGCTTCGGTTGAGCAGGGTGGGCACGGGGCCAGCGCTGCCGGGCCGATAGCCCGCTATGTCTATGAACAAATCTTTGGGGTGCAAACGGCTGGTATCAGCCAAGGTTCGGAGGTCGACTGATGTTGCCTTTCGTCATCCTGAGGGAGCCGCTAGGCGACCGTGAGGATCCAGGAATCCGAATTTTGCGACGCGAAGCGAGCAAGGTCTCTGTACCAAGAAAGGCCGAGGAGGCTAAATGCTAGCAACAGTGGCTTCTCGGCACAGTTTGTCCACGACCGGGCCACGTCGACGATCCCGCACGTCGCCTCTTCTTCACGTCGATCTAACTCTTGTCGTGGCGACCTTTATTCTGCTGGCCGTCGGCGCGGTCATGGTATATTCATCGACCCACTCGCGGCTCGAGTTGGCGGGCATGAGTCCCCGCTACTACTTGAATCGACAACTGATAGGTATTGGCGTCGGAATCGGAGCCATGATAGCTTTCTCGGCTTTTGACTACAGGCGTTTGCAGGGTCTCGCAGGGGTTTTTTACGGTTTGGTGTGTGTTGCGTTGCTTGCTGTGCTCTTTTTCGGCAAGACCATCAACGGCGCTACGGGCTGGTTTGTCACGCCTTTTTTTCAGGTACAACCCGCCGAAATCGCTAAACCGTTCTTGATTATTGTGTTGGCCACATTCGCGGCCGCCGGCAAGGGAAATCTCAACGCCACCCGGCTGCTACTCGTATTGGGTTTGATGGCGTTTCCGATTGGACTGATTGTGCTACAGCCCGACCTGGGCTCAACAATGGTTTTTGTTGCCATTTTGGCGGGCATCCTGTTGGTGAGCGGGGCCCGAGCTCGTTACTTGGTGGCCTTGGCCTTGGTCGGTATTATCGCCATTGGTGGTGCCCTTCAGCTTGGACTCGTCAAGGATTACCAGAAGGCCAGGCTCACCAGCTTTCTCAATCCGCACCTCGATCCCAAAGGGCAAGGCTATAACTTGCAGCAAAGCCAAATCGCGATTGGCTCGGGCGGGGTATTGGGTAAGGGACTCTTTCAAGGCACCCAAACAAAACTTTCCTATGTGCCCGAGCAGCACACTGACTTTATCTTTACCGCGGTTGGTGAAGAACTCGGCTTTATTGGGGCTATTGGTATGATCGTGCTCTTCGGCCTAGTCGTCTGGCGGGGCTGGCGAATCGCCCGCATGGCTAAAGACTTCTTTGGCGCGGTCCTAGCCGGGGGAATCACCGCCGCGATAGCGTTCCAAACCTTCATCAACATCGGTGTCACCATCGGCATCCTTCCAGTGACCGGCGTCACCCTCCCGATGGTCAGCTACGGCGTCGGCTCAATCATTACCGAATGCATCATGATCGGCATCCTTTTAAGCATCCACATGCGCCGCTTCTCCGCCGCCCCCCGGCCGATGTGACATATTTACGGCGGGCATGACGTCACTGGCGCATTTTCCGGTGATAAATGGTGACTGGCACTGCACACACCGCAAGTCCTGATAGGCTTAGTGAACGTTTAACGGTAGCTGGCCTTGAGTCTGGCAGTGTTGCCCAATGGCAACCCAAGATCATTTCAGTGTGCGTGCTGAGTTCCCAGCGGGACCCGCAAACCAGCCGTCGGGGTGACCGGGGTGTCCCCGGTTGCTAGTCACGACGCTTGCTACCACGAGTTTTAGGAAAAGTTTTCGACATGACTGCTACGCAGCTTGCGCAAACAGACATATGGTCGCAACTAGAGACCCTCCTGCCTCAGGTGAGCAAGCCTGCTCGCTACATCGGCAACGAGGGCAATATTATCCGGAAAGAGCCGACCGCCGAAATGGTGCGTTGGCTTTTGATTTTCCCTGATGCCTACGAGGTCGGCCAACCCAACTTGGGGTTGCACATTCTCTATGAGTTGCTTAACGACTTGCCGAACGCCCAAGCGGAGCGTTCTTATCTACCTTGGCCCGATCTAGCCGAGCTGATGCGAGCCAACGACATTCCGCTCTTTTCGGTCGATCGCCACGACCCGGCCAGCGATTTTGATATTTTGGCTTTCACGTTTCCGTCTGAGTTGCTCTTCACCAATCTTTTGGAGACTATTGATTTGGCTGGGTTGGCGCTGCGGTCGCAAGACCGGGGCGTTGAGAGTCCACTAGTGATTGCTGGTGGGCACGGGGTTATGAATCCCGAACCAATCGCAGCCTTTGTCGACGCTTTCGTGATTGGCGATGGCGAAGATGTATCGATTGAGATCACAGCGATGTATCAAGACTGGCGAGAAAGAGGGGGTCCTAAAGATGAATTGCTCAAGAACCTCGCACAGATCGAGGGTGTCTATGTGCCGGCACTTTACGACGTAACTTACAACGCCGATGGCACAATCGCTTCAGTCAAGCCAAATTGTGAAGAGGCGCCCGAGCGGGTCGAAAAGCGCACTATTGCTGACTTGGATGCTCTCGAGTATCCCCGTCGGCCATTAGTGCCGCTCACAGAAGTTGTCCACGACAGGCTCAACATCGAAATTTTCCGTGGCTGTACACGAGGCTGTCGCTTCTGCCAGGCAGGCATGATCACAAGGCCAGTTAGAGAACGTTCACCTGAAAAGGTGCGTAAGATGATCAAGACTGGCTTGGATAGCTCTGGCTACGAAGACCTCAGCTTGTTGTCGCTATCAAGCGCCGACTATTCCGGTATCGAAGAGCTGGTGACGAACATTGTTGACGACCATGGCGACGACCGTGTTGCCGTATCGTTACCGTCGTTGCGAGTCGATGCTTTCACGGTTGGTTTGGCAAGTCAGATTCAGCGAGTCAAGAAAACAGGTTTGACGTTTGCTCCCGAAGCGGGCACGTGGCGGATGCGCCAAGTGATTAACAAGCTCATTTCTGAAGAAGACTTGTATGCTGCTGTCGAATCTGCCTATGAGTCCGGTTGGAAACGCATGAAGCTCTACTTCATGGTGGGACTGCCAACCGAGGCTGACGAAGACGTCATGGGAATTGCCAAACTGGGCAGACATGTTGTCGAGCTGGGCAAGCGGCATCATAAGGGTGCTAGTGCCACCATCTCAATCGGGGGATTCGTGCCTAAGGCGCATACGCCCTTTCAGTGGTATGGCCAAGACACAATTGAAGACCTCGAACACAAGATTCAAATCCTAAAGGATGAAACCCGCCGCACCAATGTGCAATTGCGTTGGCACGATCCCCAGGCGACCGCCGCCGAAGGGATAGTGTCGAGAGGCGACAGGCGCATTGCAGACGTCATTGAGCATGTCTGGCGTAACGGCGGAGTTTTCCAAGAATGGAGAGAATATTTTTCACTGGACCGCTGGCTCGAGGCTCTCGAAGCCTGCGGTCTTGACCTGCAATTTGTTGTATACCGCGAGCGAAAAGAACATGAGATTTTCCCGTGGGAGCACATTAGCGCTGGCCTAAGGCGTGAGTTCCTCTGGACCGACTGGAAGAACGCGCTCGAAGCCGGAGCTCTAGAAGATTGCCGTTGGATTCCTTGCTACGACTGTGGTGTTTGCACGGATCACGGGCTTGAGCATTTGGTTGCTTCGACAGTGCCGCCAGCTGGTGGCAGTCAAGGTACGGGCCAATGCATGTCGGCCATGGCGACTACGCCGGCTATGACAGCACAACCAGTGCGAATCTCGTTGAAATCGATGCCTAACCCTTCGGGGACACCGTCAGTAGCGCGGGAGCCAGCGGTGCTTACGTGAGGTGAGAGGCTCTGAGCGAATCAAACGTCCGAGCAAAAATTAGATTTAGGTATACCAAGACTGGTCGTGTCCGCTTTATTGGCCATCTCGACGAGGTGCGTGCCTGGGAGCGGGCGTTGCGGCGAGCGAAACTGCCGATTGCTTTTACGCAAGGCTTTTCGCCGCGACCGCGCATCCACTTTGGATTGGCCGTGCCGACATGTTTCGCTTCGACTGCCGAATATGTCGATGTCGATCTTATCGAAGTGCCGACCGATCTGGCCTCTCTTGCAGCCTCGTTGAGCGCAGTGTTGCCCGGGGGCATGGACGTGTTGGCGGCACTTGAAGTCGACACCAAAACGCCCTCTTTGCAGTCGGTTATTGAAGCTGCCGAATATATTGTGCCCGTCGGGCCAGGCGGGTGGCGATTCGCCGATCTCGAGGCAGCAACCGAGAAGTTGCTCGCCGAATCGGTATTGCCCTACACGGTAGTCAAGCGTGGCAAAGATGTGGAATATGACATGGCGCCCGGGCTCCTTGGCGTCAAAGCAGTTGACTTTAGCGAGCCTTCGGGCCTCGACGCCGACGTGGAGCGAGCCATCGCTCATGTTCCAGCGGACACTTGGCAAGACCGAATCGCTTTGTGGTGTCAGGTAAAAGTGAAGCCACGTAGCATTCGTCCACAAGAAATCTTGGATCTCTGCTCCGAGCTGATTGGTAGCGAATTTCACGCGCTCCTATCACATCGCAGTGCGCTACTAGTCACTGACGAGCAAGGATTCTCGGAACCGATTTCCCTGCAGTTGCCCAATGCAGCTGCAGGAGCTGAAGTATCGAACCAATGAAGCCCCAGGAGATTATGCGATGGTGCGCTTTGTTAGAAAACGTAAAGATCACAAAAAAATGAACCATTCACAACACGATGATGCCGCTCAAGAAGCGACATCTGACACACAGCAAAATGACGCGCCCGAGCCTTCCCAACCGGAAGCTGCCCAAGCCGAAGCGGCCGCCGGCCAGCTTTCAGGTGCTGACACGGCCACTCCATCGACAGCTGACGAGGCTGCCGCAGGTACCAAAGGCGGCACGAAAGCGCGCGGCAAAGCCGGTGGGCGGCGTCGGCCCCGTTCCAGCGCTCCAAGCCCAAGCGACGACGCTGGCGAATCCGAACGCGAGATAGCTGCCGCGTCTGGGGCCGCCGTTGCTGACGTTTCAGCGCAAGATGGCGTCAGTCCTGTGGATCAGGCTGGTCAAGAGGACAACATGGACCTCAAAGACGCGCTCCACGTTTCTTCAAAGCTGGACACCGGGGGAGAGGCGCCTCTGCACCTTGCTGGTACTGACCCAGACTTTATCGAATCTGAGGAACCCGTTGGCTTTGTTCGCCCCGAAGGGGTTGACCTCGGAGACCGAGAGCCGGCCGACTCTACCGGCGAAGGCGAAACAGCTGCGCCAGGTGGGGCCGGCCCGATGCAGCGAGCCGTGCGACGCACCACTGGGCGTCGCCGCACCCGGCCTGTACAACGCTCGACTGGCGACGCCGCGGCCAGCGGTACAAACGGCGACGAGGCATCGGCATCGGCCGAGCCAGCCACTGAAGGCGAAGAATCTGCGCCAGGTCGTAGCGCCGGCTCCCGAGGCACACGACGACGTGCTAGTTCGACCCAGCGTCCGAGTAGCAGCCCCAGTCGCAGTCGCACACGCAGGACACGCAGCTCCGACGGTGAGCAAAGGACAGGCCGAACAAGTTCACGCAGCGAGTCCTCCGACCGAGCACGAGCGGAAGCCGATGACCGCCAACGCGGGCAAATGCTTGTCCACGCTGACGGCGACAAGATCCAGATTGCCATCCTCGAGGGACGCAGTCTTGTCGAACACTATGTAACTCATCGGTGGGCACAATCAATCGCCGGCAACATCTATCTAGGCAAAGTACAAAACGTGTTGCCCGGTATGGAAGCAGCCTTCATCGACATCGGCACACCAAAAAATGCTGTCCTATATGCTGGCGACGTGCGATTTTTGCCTGAAGAGCCAGGCGGCAACTCACCCCGCATCGAAGACATTCTCGAAGTCGGCATGTCGGTGTTGGTTCAAGTCGTCAAAGACCCGATGGGTTCCAAAGGGGCTCGGCTCACCACGGAAATCAGCCTGCCGGGCAGGTTCCTCGTCCTAGTGCCAGAAAGCGAATCGACCGGGATCAGTCGCCGTTTGCCCGAAAGCGAACGTGAACGGCTGCGCGACACACTACGGCGCATCCGCCCCGACGGATTCGGAATCATCGTGCGCACCGCAGCCGAAGAAACCACAGAAGACCAGCTCAAAGTAGACCTAGACCGTCTCGAGCATCTCTGGCACGAAATCTATCGCACATCAAACAAAGCCAACCCGCCGGCACTCGTCTACGAAGAGCCCGAACTGGTTATTCGAACCGTGCGCGAAATCTTCTCGTCCGACTTCCGCCGGCTTATCGTCGATGACAAAGAGGTCTACGACCGGATCGTTGGCTACCTATCTCAATACGAATCAGACCTTGTCAAAAAAGTGTCGTTTTATGAAGATGAACTGTCCATCTTCAAGCGCTATCACGTGCATGACCAACTCAAACAAGGACTCTCACGTAAAGTCTGGCTCCCGTCGGGTGGATCACTCGTCTTTGACAGAGGCGAAGCCCTCACCGTCATCGACGTCAACACATCCAAAAACGTCGGCAAGTCGTCACTCGAAGAAACCGTCTACCAAAACAACCTAGAGGCAGCCGAAGAAATCGCCCTGCAACTACGCCTCCGAGACATCGGCGGGATCATCGTCATCGACTTCATCGACATGGAAATACGCAAAAACCGTGACGGAGTACTGCGAGCATTCCGCCAAGCCGTCTCCAAAGACAAAACCAAAACCCAGGTCTACGACATATCAGACCTCGGCCTCGTCGAAATGACCCGCAAGAACGTATCCGAAGGACTCTTGGAGACGTTCTCTCACCCGTGCACCGAGTGCGGCGGGAGGGGCGTACTTATCGACGAGGACTTACTCTCGTAGAGCTTCTCTTCGGTTGTTTGGCCTTTGGGCGGCGGGAGATTGTCTTCGTTCGCTGGCGAGACAGGCGATTAGCCTCCCTCCTGGCGATCTTGGAGGTCCTAAGAAGAGACCTCCAAATCGCATAGTCGCTCGCCTAACACCTGTCTCGCCTACGCTCACTCAGTCAATTCCCCGCCACCCCCGTCCATAAGTACTTGTGGGTTGGATAGGGGGGATTCGGATTGGGCTGCTTCGCAGCCCAACATTCGGAAGAGGAGCGGACACTGGGCTGTTGCGCAGCTCGACAGAAAAGCTTGGATTGCGTCGCTCCGCTCGCAATGACGGAAGAGGACGTGGCCCGACATTCGGGGGCGAGCGTAGTTTACATGCGTAGATAGCGCAGGTAAACTACGTATATGCACGATGTTGAATTTAACTCACCGGACAAAGAACGACTCGACGAGGCTCTTTCGATATTGGGCGCGGCATTAGGCGAGATCGGGTCGGAGCTCGAGGTATATGTCATTGGTGGTGGTGCCATGCTGCTCAGCACGGAATCTATTCGTCCCACATCGGACCTTGATGCTAGTGCGTTCCGAGAAGATGCCGAATTTTGTGCAGAGGAGCTTCCTGGTGCAGTGTCCGAGCAGATCGCCCGGGTCGGACGGCTGCTGGACTTGCCGATGGATTGGCTGAACAGTGACTCAAGGTTTGTGTTTGAGGATGGATTCATTCCTGGGTGGTTGGAGCGGTCTACAGTCCTCAGATACGAGGCCGTGACGATTTACGTGGCTGGTCGACTGGATCTAATTTTCACGAAGCTGCAGGCAATGGCTGACCGTCGCTCGT
>JBCKKC010000045.1:0-16082 GCA_038904395.1 Acidimicrobiia bacterium
GCTGCTTCGCAGCATCACAGTCGTAAGTGGTGGTGATGCGTCCTACAGGAGCGAGATGCCTTCGTCGGATACGGTGTTGACAAATGTTTTGTTAGTGGTTGCAGCTCTTTCGAACTCGGATTCGGAGAACTGGACGATTTGGGCTGTGTTGCCAGTCCAGTCATGGGTCTGCTGCATGATTTGGCCGTATTGGTGGTCCCATTGCAGTTGCTCCGCATCGGTTAGGTGATCGGGGTGCACTAGGAGAATGTCGATGTCGCTTGTGACGCTTCCTTCTCCTCTTGCGAAAGATCCGTAGATGAGAGCTGTTCTAGGTTTTAGATCCCACGCCTGAATTGTGGCTTTGATTCGACCCACGAGTTCCTTTCGGATGTTGGCGAGGCCAACGATGTGGGGTGTTGCGATGTGGGAATTGTTGAGCTGCCAAAGCCAAGCCTGGCCAACGCGCTTGCGGGTCACGATTCCTTGCGTGTCCAGGCGTTTCAAAGTACGTGCTACGCCTGCATAAGATGCTCTCTGGCGCATCTGGTGGTGGACCTGAGCTGTTGTCATTTGGGTCGATGAGCGGGCAAGGATTCCGAGAATGGGCCCGTCGAGTGATGACGTTACGACAAACATGGGTTCTGAAATATCCATTTCGTTAACCCCCCAGCGTGACAATTTCTTGAGCACGAGCAACAAGTTTTTGAGCACGTCGTAATGCTCGTTTGGCTTGATCAGCGTGCAGGAGGTCGTCGCCGTAGTGTGCTTGTTGCTTAATCGCTAGCAAGTCTTGTAGCGTCTTGGCGAGCTCGTCGCTATCGGCAAGGGGGGCTTGCTTAACGAGTTTCACGGCGTCGGCATGATTGGAGCTGGCCGACCTTTGCCCTACCAGCACGCAACATATAGCATCACTGGCCGCAATTCCAGCGAGTACCGATATTGCGACAGCGACCGTTGCTAACGCGGGGTCATATTCATCGCACAGTAATAAAGCGCTGTCCAGAAAGGACTTTGCTCGTATCAGACGCCGTCTTGCATTGTTGATGTCACATTTAGCAACCTTCATTCTTAGTATTCTATGAGTATTGCTACTATAGTGTCAACTCTTGGAGGGCGCAATTTGCTCGATCCGCTGGGCCGCGTACCGCCCCGTTTAGGGGCGGGTCAGAGCCCGAACCGGCGCTGCGCAGTCCACTTAAATGAACTCGACTCGGTCGCCGTTGGCAAAGCAAATCAAGTAGGACGGGCCATCTGCCTCCAAACAGACGTAGGAGACAGCGCCGGATGGGCAGGGCGCTCGTTGGGCAAAATCTGTGAAGAGACGCTGGAGCTGGTCGAGGGGGACCGTCGGGTAGGGGGAAGCATCAAACATCAACCTATCTGGCAGCCGCACTGAGCCAACGTTTCCGGAATGAAGTGCAGCATGAAGTGATGGGAAGCTTTGTGCCGCCATAGGAGAAAGGTCCACATCAGGTCGAGCTAGCTCGATGGCGGTTGGTGCAGATGCGCTTTCCGGGGGCCCAACCTGGATACCGCCTGGGACTCCGTCTGATGTTGAAACAGCAGCGTTTGTGGCCGAAAGGTGTGGACGCAAATAACCCATTCGTTCTAGAGATTGAAAATAGTTCGATTCGGCAGCATGAAGTCGTCGAGCCAATTCTTCTTGGTGGTCTGAATAGTTCATGTTGAGTAATTCAACGGGCGGCCTTACCCATGGCTCGGGTATCCATTCGGGTGCACTCGACCCTGGTCTCGACTCGTCCGCAGCAGCAGCAGCGGCACTTCCAATGGCTGATACGTTAGGGTCGTCGTCATCGAGCGATGCCAATGCAGACCCGCCGTGTGCTACTTGAGGGGGTCGCGCTCTCTCAGACTCAATGGCTTCCAGGGCGCGCAGCAGATCATCAAGCGACGTCCAGTCCTTGAATGGGTTGGGCGGCACCTGAGCTTGAGGATTGCCTGAATTTTCACGCTGGTTTCCGGTGTCGCCAAGTGGGTTCAGAGGGGTTGGGGGTGGTATGGGTGAAGGGTTGTGGTCTCGTGCCTCGCCATTGGCCAAAACCGAGGATTCTGGCCTCGCATCTAATGGGGTGTCATCGTAGCGACTCTGGTGTGGATTTGCGTGCAATGGACTCGAACCAGCCTCATCACGATGGCCAAAAGTCGATTCGGATCCGGTGAGTCGACATGAACCAGCCGAATTCCGTGACGCACCATCCAGGTCGGCAACTGGATTGACAACTCTTGGCTGAGTTCCGGAAGACCCGGCGTTCCCATCTTGCAGCATCGCATGTGCAGGACTTGTCAAGAATCCAAATGCGGTGAGCGCCCCCAGCAGGGTTCCTATTGCCAGATATCTCTTCTTGGCTATTGTCATTTTCGTCTTCAATCCCCACACTTCAATATCTATCCCTAAGCCCCAAGGGCGAAGGTCTATCCCAAGACCGTGCGCAAACAGGGCTCAGATTTCTACCATATGTGCTGGTCATTAGATCATCCTGAAGATTCACTGAGTCTGCGCAAAGGCTGGGTTCTTCGCGAACGGTGATTGGATGAGTTGGGTTCGAGTCTCAGCAGCCTCTCAGCGTAGGCCTATAGGGTGTTTGTCTGACCGCTATCGCAAGAGCGGTTGAATGACTGTCCACAATTGAGAGCTTCTCTTGTTTCGTCGAATTACTATTGCGATTGTTTCCGTGGCTTTGCTCACTCTGGGTGCCGCTGTCTGTCTAGTTGCACCAGCTGGAGCTGTGGGCAGAGACGCAGTTCCCGGCCAGAGGATCCGCGGGACCGACTGTGTGCTGGTAGCGAACCCGACACCTGCTAGCCATACCAATTGTCCTGGGACAGTTTTTCCGAATGATCTTGATCTAGCAGGCGCCGACTTTTCACACGCGAACTTGCCGTTCACAAGATGGAGTGCCCCTGAAGACGAATCGGGGTTATCCGACAATGGTACAGCTTCAAGTGAGGACGAAGATGCCGCGGTAGCGAGCCCTAGGGTGAACCTGACTGGCGCGAAATTCATTGATGCGAACCTCTTTGCGGCGAATTTTCGTCGAGCGATTTTTGCGTCGGCTGATATGACACGAGCCGACCTGCGGGGCGCAACACTTAAACATGTTCATGCCGGCAACTCGGTGTTCGTTGATACTGGGTTGGGTGCGGCAAGATTCTGTGACGCTGACCTAACTGGCGCAAACCTAGCTTCATCAGATGAGCTGCAGGAGAGAGCATCTGCAGACGATGATGCCGGCTTCGACCTCCGAAAACGCTTTGTTGCCACCCAGTTTGACAGGTCGAATCTCTCGGGCGCGAAACTGACAAGCTCCTTCCTGAATGAAGCTTCGTTCAAAGACGCAGTTCTTGACGGAACTGATTTCAGCTGGTCAACGTTTGTCAGCTATGAATTGGTCGCAGGTTCCACACAGAGGATTGCGGCTGATCTTTCGAGGCTCGATCTTCGGACAGCGATTCTAGAGCAGGCTGGAGTCCCGGACAGTAAGGCAATCTTTAGCCATACCGATGCCAGGCTGGGGAGCGTCGGAGCGAATTTGTCTGGAGCGAATCTTGCTAGCAGGAGTCTTAGAGGGTTCGATTTACGAGCGGTAAATTTCGCCGGAGCCAACATGACCAACGTAGACGTATCTGGGGGGAATCTCGGCAATTCCAATCTCGACGACGTCGACGCGACTTCTGCCAGTTTCAGCGGAGCCGACCTATCCGACATATCAGCCCTTGGGGCACGGTTCGACTATGCCAACCTTTCAAGAAGCTTGCTAAGGAACGCAACTTTGGCGAGGGGAGTACAGGCTAACCCAGCAGATCGCTACAGCGGGATCATTCCTGATCTCGGTACCCCGAAGGCATCCTTCCGGCACGCGCAGCTTCAGCACGCTCAATTGACAAACACGCACCCGCTGGACGATCCGCGTAACGGGACCGGCATCGGTATTGATTTCTCACACACCGACATGACACACACGAGAATAACGGGAACAAACTTCACTGGTGCGAGGCTATATGGTGCGGCTATTGGAACCCTAAGAGGTCCAAACCTCCAACGCGCTACCTTCATGCCGTTCGAACCGATTGCAGCAGGGCATTCGCACACCTGCGCCCTTGAGAGAACAGGGCACGTCTACTGCTGGGGCAACAACCGCCATGGCGAGCTTGGTCAGGGGCGGGTGGGTGACAGTACAGATAGACCAGTACAAGTGGTTGGTGTTGAAGGTCGCGGATACTTGGACAACATCACCGCAATCACTAGCGGTGCAGACCACACTTGTGCGCTTGACACCCATGGTCGGGTCTATTGCTGGGGACTCAACTTCAGCGGTGAGCTCGGAGATGGAACGAATAGGTCCAGTGCTACCCCGAAAAGGGTCCTTGGCCTCGAGGACGATGGCGTGTTGACTGGCATCACAGCGATCAGTGCAGGGGCGAGTCATTCATGCGCCCTAAATTCCGGTGGCACTGTATACTGCTGGGGCTCGAATGATGAGGGCCAACTTGGCCATCCCACGGTTGGCCAAGGCCCCAGTAGCGTGCCGATCTGGGTTGCAACCGATGGAGGCCATGGGGCGCTCACCAACGTCATCGCTATTTCCAGCTCTACAAATCAGTCCTGTGCTCTCCATGTCGATGGTCATATCCACTGTTGGGGTGAGAATATCGGTGTCACACCCGAGCGGATTCATGGCTTCGGTGGGGGCCGTGATCAAATCAAAGCCATAGCAATTAGTTGTGGGGCCAGACAATCCTGCGCTATAGCTAGCGACGGTAGCGTGTACTGCTGGGGTGCCAACAATGGGCAGGTTGGCAACTCAGCGAACGTGAGTGGTGCAGACAGGCAAATCCCCACACGAGTGGCGGGTGTAAATGGCAGTGGCCACTTGACTGATGTTGCGGTAGTCACCAGCTGCAAAAATCACCTCTATGACCCTAATACTGACCCGTGGCACACATGTGCTTTAGACAAGAGAGGTCAAGTCTTTTGCTGGGGTCAAAATGGGGTGGGCCAGCTTGGTGATGGCACTACAAACGAGGCGACTACTCCAGTGCAAGTAGCAGGTGTTCAAGGCCATGGATATCTAGGCGATATTGTGGCTATCACTTGCGGTGCCAGACATTCCTGCGCCGTGAATAGTCAGGGTCAAGTTTACTGTTGGGGGTCGAACACAGGTGGGCATCTCGGCAGCCAAACGAGGGCTGGCAGCCTCACGCCGGTAGCGCTGATCGATATGAGGGAAACTCGCATGCTGTGAATTGTCGTTGGCTCAGACAACAAGGTCATAACTGCGTATCCGATCGCCCCGCGTTCCTAGGAATGTGTCAGACACCCAGATTATAGCCACGCCGAAAAACGCGACGCCGGGCCCTTCGGTCAATGTTCAGGTTGTCGGCGACTCCGGAGCAAGCACCACTGCCTTAACTGATTCAAATTCTTATCGATTCATTGGTCCGATCGTCAACACGGTTTCCCTGAGTACCGTCGACCCGAACACAGACCAGACCATAACCATCGAAGGCACCGGCTTTAACGGGGCAACGTCAGTTTTTGTTGGTGGCCTCACCCCGGACAACTTCACAGGCACTTTCGCTAAGCGGCGTGCTCATTTTCGTGAGAGATGATGTCTTCCCTCTCTTGCCAGGCTTGGACGCACCAACCGGCGCCGGTGATTATTACGATGAGCGCTCCCAGGGCTAGGAAGACGTTGACCTTGACCGTGAATATGAGGCCGAGGCCCATCAGGGCGGCACCGAAGGCTAGGGCGATCGGCCAGAAGCTGGGGCCGGGAATGTGGATGCCGGGTGGGGGAGGCGGTAGCTCCAGCGCTTCCTTTCTTACTGGGGGGGGAGGCGTGCGGCCGACGGTGGTTTCGCTGTGTTCTCTGAAGTATTCGAGGGCGGGCGAGACCCGAATGAAGATCGTGATCGTAAAGAAGAAGAGCCCTGTGGCGAACATGAGAACAGCGGGCGTGTACTGAGCTTTCTTGTCGCCAGAGATTGTGGCGATGAAGATGATCCCGGCGATGATCATGAAGACACCGAACGCTGTCATGATCTTTGAGGCGTATTTCACCAAATTCTCCCTGTGGGCTACTCGTCGACCTGTTGAAAGCTACCGACTAGACGACGATATAGAGGGTTAAGAAGACGAAAATCCAAATGATGTCAACGAAGTGCCAGTACAACGAGGCGGACTCGACCACTTGATAGTTGTTGCTATTGAAGCGTCCGTTCATGGCGCCGACCAGGATGTACAGGTTGAATATCACGCCACCAGCAACGTGTAATCCGTGGAAACTCAAGATCGTAAAGAAGATTGATCCATATGAGCCGGTTTGGAAGTCGAAGCCAACGCCGACGGCATCGTAGATTTCGCCAATCAGGAACATGATGCCCAGCAAGACCGTTATTGCCATGCTCGAGACTAAAACTGGGCGGTTGTTGTTGCGCACTCCCCAAATCGCGCCGTGCATGCTGATGCTTGACGTGATCAGAATGGCAGTCAACACGAACGGCAAGAGGAGCTCGAGGTGGGGCACGCCTTTAGGTGGCCATTCCGGGTTGGCTGCTCGCAACGTGAAGTAGGTGCCAAAGAGGGTGGCGAAGAACATGATCTCGGAGGCGATGAACAACACTGTGCCGAGGACCGGCATGCTCATGCCGCCGCTGTCTTCTTGGGTGAGGGGTAGAGATGGTGGTTGTATCACGCCTTGGGCTTGTGTCATACCAATTCAGCCTTGTTGTCGGCGCTGTCGGAGGCGGCGTCAGCGTTGTTGTCGGCTTCGGCCTGGAGCGCAGCCAGCTTCTCGGCTCGAACAGCCGCGTCAAACACGGGACGCTCTGATGTGATCGGTGGTAGTGAATCGAAGTTGTAGTAGGGGGGCGGCGACGACGTGGCCCATTCCAGCGCGTAGGCGTTCCAGGGGTCGGGCCCGGCTAGCTGGCCACGTTTGCGCGACCGCAAGACGTTGACGATGAAAATGATAATGGCAATGGAGATGAAATACGAACCCATCGTGGAGACCTGGTTGAGGCCCGTCCAGCCGGCGGTCGTGGCGTAACTATGGATTCTTCGGGGCATGCCGTTGAGGCCCAACAAGAATTGGGGAAAGAACGTGAGGTTCACGCCGATGAAGAGCAGCGTGACTTGGATCTTGCCGAGGGTCTCGTTCAGCATGCGGCCGGTCATCTTGGGGAACCAATAGTAGAAGGCAGCGAATACACCAAAGAGGGCTGCCGAGACCAGCACATAGTGGAAGTGGGCAACGACAAAGTAGGTGTCGTGGAGGGCGTAGTCGAGCGCCCCTGTGGCAAGGAACACTCCGGTGATGCCTCCGATGAGAAACATCATGAGGAAGCCCAGCGCAAAGAGCATGGCCGCCGATAGTTTGATTTTGCCTTTGTACATGGTGGCAGTCCAGTTAAACATTTTTACGCCGGTTGGTATCGATATCAAAAAGCTGGTCGCCGAGAAGAAGGCCACTTCGACGGCACCGGTCGTAAACATGTGGTGGGCCCATACAGCGGTGCCGAGGGCAGCGATCGACAGGGTGGCCAGCACGAAGGCCTTGTAACCGAAGATGGGCTTGCGTGAGAAGACAGGAATGATCTCCGAGACCACTCCCATAAGCGGCAAGATCAGAATGTAGACCTCGGGATGGCCAAAGTACCAGAAGATGTGTTGGTACAAAACGGGGTCACCACCGTTGGCAGCATCATAAAACGATCCACCCAAGTTGCGGTCTATCCAGAGCAAGATCAGGCCGGCAGCGACAACAGGTATCGAAAAAACGACCAGTAGTGACTGCACGACCACGGTCCAGCTGTAGATCGGTAGGCGCAACATGGTCATGCCGGGCACCCGCATCTTAAACACAGTCACCAGGAAGTTAATACCACCGAGGACGCTGCTTGCGCCCAGGATCAACAGGGCGCCGATAAAGAGGTTGACTCCATTACCGGGCGAGAACTGGGGGCCCGAGAGCGGCGCATAGGACGTCCATCCGGCTGCGGCCGGCCCGCCCGTCACATAGCCCAGAAGCAGTGTGATACCCCCGAGAGGGAAGAGCCAAAACGACAGTGCATTCACGCGGGGAAATGCCATGTCGGTGGCCCCAATTTGCAGCGGCACAATGTAGTTTCCGAAGGCTGCCAGCATCGGCATCAGAAAGAGAAAGATCATGACCGTGCCGTGCATGGTGAATAGTTCGTTGTAGACCTGTTCAGTAATCGAAATGCCCGGGAGGCTGAGGCTGTGGTCGGGCAATGCGAGTTGTGTGCGGATCAGGATCGCCATGAAGCCACCGACGAGGAAGAAGATGAATGCGGTGACGGCATACATGATGCCGATCTTCTTGTGGTCGGTGGTCGTGATCCAGTCCATTATGGATGATCTATACGGGCGGGTGACCGCTATAGCTCCAGAGGGGATATGAGGGCGGGTTTGGGTAGTTACCATAATTCCTCTACTGCGGCCCTTCTGGGCTGGGGGATGTGCTGGCGGGTGTATTGCCAACGTTGAAGGTTCCGTTCATGACGGGGTGAACGGTGCAATTGAAGTAGTACTGGCCAGCAGGCAAGGCATCGACTTTGTACGTGGTCTTGTTGATTCCCTTAATCGAGGTGCCGGCAAAGAGGGGCTCAATTCCTCCCCTTTCTGCATCCGCCTTGCTTTTCCAGATAGTGAAGTTATGTTCGATGCCGGGGTCTTGATTGTCGAAGGCGATCTCGAAAGGCTTATCGGCGGGCGCTGCCACACAAGTCTTGTCAAACTTGATGCTCTTGGCGAGCACGTTGACCGTTGTGGCCTCGGAGTGGCAGCCAGCGGCTTGTTGAACTTTCGTTTTCACTTGGGCCTTTTGTTCGGCCCACCACTTGTCGTATTCGCTCTGGTCAACGACTTTCACTTGAAACAGCATCTGGGCATGCGAGAGGCCACAAAACTCTGCGCACTGACCGTGGAAGGTGCCCTTCTGGGTGAACCGAACGTCGAATTGGTTCGCTCGTCCCGGGATAACGTCAAGCTTGTACAACGCCTTGGGTATGTAAAACGCGTGGATGACGTTGTCGGAGAAAAGCTTGAGACGGATCATCTTATCGACGGGAACAACCATGACCGGTGGACTTTGGCCCATACTGCCTGCTATTTCGACTTGATCGCCATAGTCGAAGCGCCACTGCCACTGATAGCCGTGGACTTGAATCTCGGTATGTTCATCGCCCGGCAACGCTTCGGCCTTGATCACTTGCTGCCACGACAGGATGAACAACACGATGACAATAATCGTGGGAATGATTGTCCACACGAACTCGAGTTTTGTGTTGCCGTGAATCTGGGGCGGCAGTGACTCGTCATCACGCTTGCGGCGTCGATAGCGCACGACCATGTAGACAATTGCAAACTCCACGATGGCAAAGATGACAACCGCAACCCAAAAGACGATCTTGTAGAGGTGGTGGAGGCTCGCGCCGTCTTCTGTAACTGGGGTAGGCTGGCCGCCGCTACAGGCAGTCAAGGCCAGGGAGACAAGACCGAGCAGGGCAGCCACTTTGGCGATACGGGCAAGACTGATCGCGCGCTTGGGTTTAAGGCGCATGCCTGATCCTCGAATATTGAATATGGAAGGGGTCTTTAAGCGCGGCCATCGATCGGGATTATATTCGCCGCTGGGGTCCCGGCCAGTGTTTCTTTTTCGAGATTTCCTAATGATCGAAAACTTGTCGCACAAGGCGTTCGAAGAGCGCTGAAGGTGGCGTCCCACCCCGTCATTCACCCCGTCATCCTGAGCCCTGGCGCTAGCCACCCCATCCCGGTCATCCTGAGCTCTGGCGCTAGCCACCCCATCCCGGTCATCCTGAGCTCTGGCGCTAGCCAGGGCGTGAGGATCCATTCCGTCATTGCGAGGAGCGTAGCGACGAAGCAACCTAGTCAGTGACCCGCACCATCGGGACGTGGCTTACGGACTAGGCTGCTTCGCTCCGTTCGAAATGGCATACCTAGCGGAGGAGCTGGTCGAGGGCGACGCCGGCGAAGATGAGGCCAAGGTAGCTAATCGAGTAGTGAAACAAGCGCATGGCTGCTTTGACGGTTGGCTCAATTTTCACGAGCCAGGCCATCCGTAAGAACACCACGCCCAAGATAAGAGCTGTCGCTAAATAGACAATCCCCATGTGGGCAGCGGCACCAAAGAGCAAGCTGATCGAGAACATGATGCACGAGTATCGCCAGATCTCTCGGCCCGCTGCGTCAAGGCCCATCACGCCAGGCAACATGGGTACACCCGCCCTCTCGTAGTCGTCCTTGTATTTGATGGCAAGGGCCCAAAAGTGTGGTGGTGTCCAGAAAAATATCAGCGCAAAGAGGACCCAAGCTTCGATTGACACGCCGTTGCGCACGGCAGCCCATCCGATCAACGCTGGCACCGCCCCGGCAGCCCCACCGATCACGATATTCTGCACGCTCGAGCGCTTCAGAATGACGGTGTAGACGAGTGCATAGAACGCAGCAGCGCACGCAGCCAGCAAGGAGCTGATTGGATTCACGGCGAAATAGAGCCAGGCCATGGCGCACAGTTCGAGCACTATGCCAAAGGTGATCGCCGCCCTCGGTGTTACTTGGCCTTGGGGCAGCGGACGAGACTGGGTGCGGGCCATGAGAGCGTCGATATCACGGTCATACCAACTGTTGAATACGTTGGCACCCGCCGCTGACAAAGCTCCACCAAAAAGTGTTGCTAAAACCAGCCAGCCGGACGGCACGCCCTTAGCAGCCAGGACCATGGCCGGAACAGTCGTGATCAGCAGCAGTTCAATGATACGGGGTTTGGTCAGCATCACATATGCACGGATCGTGCCCAGCAGGCCAAGCCTGCCCGTGGGCGTAAGCGGTGGCACGACGGAAGTGGACGTGGCGGGGCGTAGTGTTGTTCCTAATCTGGCCCGTGCTTGAGGCATGGGCGTTGTTTGAGTATCCAGGGTTCTAATCCAATCGCCTCGAAGAGGATACCTAATTGCTGCCGGCTCCGGCGTGTCTTGGCGAGTGGCGGTAAACGCTGCTTTAGCCGAGCAAACGAGACTAAATTTATCACAGTTCGTCGTCAACAGCATGTTGGCTTCGCAAGTATGAGAAAGAGGTATCCATTCACGTGGTCTTGGTAACCATTCAGCCCGCCTCTCGTCATCCTGAGGGAGCGCAGCGACCGTGAGGATCCACCTGCGGCGAAGCCGCAGACCACACGCATGGTCAATCCATTTTGAATTGCTCACTACACATGAATGGCTGGTAGTGCCACTCTGGCCGCGACCACTTGAAGGGATACAGAAAGAGTGTCGAAATTGAGTGTGACTGAACGCGTTTTTGACGTGGTCGTAGTAGGGGGTGGGCCATCTGGCTCGGCAGCTGCTGGGCGGATAGCCAGCACCGGGGCCAGCGTGGCAGTGATCGAAAAGAAGCGCTACCCGCGAGAAAAGACCTGCGGCGATGGACTCACCCCTAGGTCAGTCAAGGCCCTCCTAGACCTTGATCTCGACCACCAGATAGCCCAGTATCACCGTGTACGTGGTCTGCGTGCGTATGGAGCGGGGCGAATGCTCGAGTTGGAATGGCCCAGCCACCCCAAGTTTCCTTCTTATGGGGCGGTTGTGACCCGGGCTCGTCTCGACAATGACATTGCAGAGTGGGCCAAAAAACAGGGTGCCGTCTATTACGAAGAGACTGAAGCGTTAGCACCCGTTCGATCCGATGATGGCGCAATTGAGTCAATCAAGGTAAGACCCAAACACGAAGATCCATTCGAGCTCTCGAGCGCATATGTAATTGTGGCCGACGGATCGCTATCGCGCTTCGGTCGATCTCTCGGCAATGAGCGCTCACGTCGCTATCCCCTTGGTATGGCAATTCGTGGCTATTTCGATAGTCCCCGCCACGATGATGATTTCATTGAAAGCCATCTCGATATTCGTGATGCCGCCGGCCGGAACCTGCCCGGCTATGGCTGGGTGTTCCCGGCAGGTGATGGGTCTGTCAACGTTGGTGTCGGTGTCTTGTCGACCTTCAAGGCCTGGCGCGATGTCAACACTTCACACCTGATGGAAGCCTTCTCACACATGGTGCCCGAGTACTGGGGTATCGACCCCGAAGCAAGTCGGTCGGTCAAGGGTGGCAAGCTGCCCATGGGAATGTCAGTCAGGCCTCAATCCGGTCCCAACTGGCTTGTAGTCGGCGACGCTGGCGGTGTGATCAATCCGTTCAATGGCGAAGGGATTGCTTACGCCCTTGAAACGGCTGAGCTTGCGTGCGATGTGTTGGGCAAGGCCCTGCAGTCCGATGCGTCAGCATTGGCCCGTTATCCAGAACTGCTTGACGCTCACTATGCCCGTTACTATCGGACAGCACGAGCCTTCGTGCGACTGATCGGGCATCCAAAGATCATGCGAACGATGTCGGCTGTCGGCATGCGGTCCCGCCCGTTTATGCAGGGAATCTTGGCGGTAATGGCCAACCTGCTGGTGCCCGACACTCGCAAGCCCGAAAACATCGCCTACAAGATCTGCGAATACCTCGTCGCCATCGGCCCCGAACCCTAATGTCAGCGGCGCCAGCCGCTTCCATATCCCCCCTTCTAACGAGTCACAAGTCTGAACCGGGCCGCAACAGCCGTTCGCGGGGGATCTAACTTGTTGCGAAGGGCGGCGGGAAGTTCCTGAGTGAGCTTGCGAGCGAATGGAACTTGCCCGCCGCCCGCAAGGCCAAAGCAGAGGATCAAGATTTACTCACATCCCCCGCACGGCTGAACTAACGCGAAAGAGGTTCAGCTTGGGATGAGTAACCGGAGGCTTGCAACCGAAAGAGTTGGGCGTAGTGGCCGTCTGCTGAGATCAGGTCATCGTGGTTGCCCGATTCGATGATGCGACCGTGTTCGAGCACGTAAATACGGTCGACAGCGCGCACGCTGGCCAGGCGATGTGAGATGAGAAGTAGGCTGCGTCCTTTGGTGAGGGTGCGGATTGTTTCGAAGAGTTCGTATTCGGCTTGGGCGTCGAGAGCTGCGGTGGGTTCGTCGAGGATGAGGAATCGGGCATCTCGGAAGAAGGCGCGTGCCAGTGATATTGCTTGCCATTGGCCGAGGGATAATTCGGTGCTGTCGTCAAACGCTTTCGAGAGGACAGTCTCGTATCCGTGGTCGAGGCTTTCGAGCTTGTTGTGGATTCCGGCCTGCACGGCGGCGTATTTTACGGCACTGTCGTCTTGGTAGTGGCTGTGGCGGCCCAAAGCGATGTTGGCATGGGCTGACAGCTCGTAACGCATGAAATCTTGGAAGATGACCGAGATGGCTTCTCTCAATTGGGCTGGGTCACACTTGCTGATATCAGTGCTATCCCAGTTGATCTGGCCGCTAGTGGGCATGTAGAGGCCGCACAACAGTTTGGCCAGCGTTGTCTTGCCTGAGCCGTTTCGGCCAACAATGGCGATGCTTTGGCCGGCTCGAATCTCGAGATCTATGTTGTGGAGCACGGGTTTGGACGCGCCCGGATAGGTGAATGAGAGATCGTTGACTTTCAGACGCCCGAACCCGGCCGGCGCCGGTGCGCTCGGTCGAGTTTTCTCCAGTGTCTTGCCAACCTGCAGGAATGACTCGTAGTCACGCAAGAAAATTACCGAGTCGAGCAGCGATGCCATACCAGTATTGAGGCTTTGCATCATCGACGACAATTGGCGAGCAGCAAGAGCTGACACGGCGGCATCGGCCAGGCTCATCCTCCCGCTCAAGACAAGCAAGATCAACACTGACAAGACGCCGACAATGGCAAGTGACACTGCGGCGCTGCCGATCAGCGACCGGCGCATACGTCCGCGCACTACGCGTTGCAGCAGGTCGATCCGTTCGCCATACAGCTGGTCGTAGCGGTTACGCAAAAAATTTGGCAGGTTAAAAGATCTCACCTCACTCGCCGCGTCTTTGCCAGTGAGGATTCGGGTCAGGTAGCCACGCTCACGATCACGTGGGGTGATGTCGTGGATGAAACGAAACATGTCCCGGCTGTTCAGTCGAGTGGTGAGCCAAAGCGGGATAAGGCCTCCAACAATAAACACGACTAACACAGGCTGGATAAGGAGCAACGCGAACGAAATAGAAACGGCAGTGATAAGCGACTGCAACAATGTGAGCAGTCCATAGACAAGCTGATGGGGCGTCGAAAGGGCATTCTTTTGGACTCGCTCCAGATGGTCATGAAATGTGTGCGATTCGTACGTCTCTAGATCGACAGCGCAAGTGATATCAAGCACGCCGTCCATGGCCGTCTTCGACACGAGTTCAGTCAACATCAGTCGCTGTTCCGGTGCCACTGCCGAGGCAAAACCGGCCGCAGCGGTCACTACAGCGAACGCGACAAGTGCTGGTACAAGCGACGACAAATTGGTGGACCCAGCACTCTTGGAGAAGACACTCAGTATCTCATGCAGAAGCAACAAGCCCGCCGCAATAGAAACACCTGAAGTGACCTGTAAGCCGATAGCAAATAGCAGCTCCCGTCGACCGGCAACCCAAACGAGGTGTAAGCCGCGCCACGCAATACCCGGCATCTGGCGCAGCATCGCCAAACCCGACATAGAGCCAAGGTCGCTTTGCGCTCCGTCGCTAGCGGCCTCTGCGTGTGACTCTGCGCCCGATTTCTTTCGCCCCATTCCCGGTTCCCTCGCCCCTCCTGGTAAAACTTGCCTTCGACTGGCCGGCTTAAGGCAAGCCCAGCTACACGAGGCTAGCATTTCCGCTGGTACTTGGGCGGTGAGCTATTCGCCCCGGAGCCTCTGCCGCCAGCAGCCTTGAAAGAGATCCGGCCGGGCCGTGACATATGAGGCCAGTCAGCGGCTCTCCTCTTGGTGAGGGTGCTCGTTGGTGATTGTGGGGATTGCTAGGCTTAGCGAGCTTTTGGTTGCCACTTGTGCTGGGAGGCTGTTGTGGCCGAGTCGGGTTTGTTTCGTTATTCGGTGTTTGGGTTGCGGGTGTTGTGTTGTGTTGAGGCTGGTCAGATGTTGCCGGCTGATTTTGTTGACGCGGATGCTGATGTGGTGGTGCGTTTTGGTGATGTGCCTGAGCGGTTGAAAGATGTTCGTAAGTCGGGGGTGCGGTATCAGGCTGGGCCGGGGGAGTGTTTGTTTGAGGTTGATGATGTTGCTCGTTATTGGGTGCGTGCTGGTCGTGAGATTGTGATTGAGCGGGTTGAGGGTGCCGACGTGCAGTCTGTGCGTTTGTATTTGTTGGGTACGGCGATGTGTGCGTTGTTGCATCAGCGTGGCTTGTTGGTGTTGCATGGGTCTGTTGTTGTGCGTAATGGGGTGTGTGTGGCGTTTTTGGGTCGGTCGGGGGTGGGTAAGTCGACTTTGGCGGCTGCGTTTGGTAGACGTGGTTTTGAGGTGGTGAGTGACGATATTTGTGCTGTGTCGTTTGATGGTGTTGGCGGTGAGGGGTTGGTGTTGCCTGGGTTTGGTCAGTTCAAGTTGTGGGTTGATTCGTTGAAGTGTTTGGGTGAGGATCCTGAGGCGTTTGATTTGTTGCATCCTGATTTGTTGAAGCGTGCTGTTCCGATTGAGACGTTTTGTGATCGGGCGCTTCCGCTTAAAGATGTGTTTGTGTTGTTGCCGCGGGGTAGTGGTGAGCTTGTGGTTGAGCGGGTGGAGGGTACGGCGAAGGTTCATGCGCTGTTGAATAATACGAATCGCCGTTTTGTGTTGGATGGTTTCGGGTTGCGTGGGCCGCATTTGCGGGCGTGTGGGCGTCTTGCTGGCCAGGTTGTGATGCGGCGTGTGTTGCGACCGCAGGTGCCGTTTATGTTGGATGAGCTTGTGCGGGCTGTTGAGAACGAGTTGAGTGGTGTCGGTGTCGATATTTCGGGTGGTGGTCAGAGGGTTGTGTCTGATCCTGTTGTGTTGAATGCCGAGTCGGCGATGGAGCCGCTGGGTTTGGGCGGCGGGATGGTGTGAGTGTGAACGGTTTTGTTTGGTTGGCTTCATATCCCAAGTCTGGCAACACTTGGTTTCGAGTGTTCTTGTCGAATCTGCAAGGTGAGGTCGATACAGGGCCTGCCGATAT
>JBCKKC010000046.1:0-15508 GCA_038904395.1 Acidimicrobiia bacterium
CACCCCGGTCACCCCGAAAGATGTCATCGCGGGCCCTAAGCCGTTTAAGAGTCGTCTTCGTGATGGGAACGAAGGAAATTCTGTAATTCGGCAGCCAGCTCATCGCCTGAGGGAATCCGTCCGGTAATAAGCGGCGTTTCCTGCTCAGTCTCGCTTCGCTGTTCTAGCAGCTTTACATACGCCTGGATCTCTGGACTATTGGAAACGGCTGAATTGATGTTGCGCACGAACTCTTCGCTTGATGCACGCAGGTCATCGAGGTCTAGGTCGAGTCGCATTAGCCCGCTAAGACGATTGAGCAGCGCTAGTGAAGCTTTCGGGTTAGGTGAGGCGGAAATATAGTGCGGGACAGATACCCAGAGGCTCGTGGTGGGAATATCACGCTTGCTAAGGGCATCGAGGAGCACGCCCACGACACCAGTCGGGCCTTCGTAGTCGGCGGGCGTCACGTTAAGTTCGGCGAGAATCTCGGGGTCAGAGGACGTCCCTGTGATTGTGAATGGATGTGTGTGGGGGATGTCTGCCAGGAGGGCGCCGAGGATGATAACTCGCTCGGGCGCAATAATCTCGGCAACATCACAAATGCTGTTGACATATGTTGGCCACAAGTTATTGGGCTCAGTGCCACGACCGAGGGCGATGTTGCGATCCGAAGTTGAGCTGAAAAAGAACTCGTTGCTGGGCCACCGGACCTCTTGCACCTCTCCGCCAACGACCTTTATTTGTGGCCTGACCTGCTGAAAGTCGTACAGCTGGCTCGGGTCGAGACTGGCAAAAGACTTCGCGTCGAGTTGTTCGACAAGGGTTTCGACGGCTGTTGTCGCTGCCTCGCCAGCGTCATTCCAGCCTTCAAAGGCCATTACGAGAAAATCACTGCCGCGGGGCGGCTCCCAAGAAAACTTTAAAATGTTCATTTAGTCACAAGACTACCGACGGTCTGGGCTGGTGACCTTTTCTTTTCGGGCGGCCCGGGCGTGAATGTAATCCGGCTGTGCCCACCGGGCCCTATTGAATGTCGATGCTGCTTTTGGAGGGGAGGAGGGAGAGCCAGGTGCTACCGGGGCTCAAAGTTAGCGGCTTGCCGTCAGGGCCGGTGAGGCTGAGATGGGGCGAGTCGGGTGCGCGTTCCCAATGGCCCTCCACGGCCTGTCCGTTTCGAATCACATAGACTTTGCCGCTGCCGAAGACCTGCCAGTCGGGAACTGGAGCTTTGAGAACATCAAACAGTCCGGTCTGAAGCTCGTCTACTACCTGCACCACAATGTTATTGGCCTGCAATTGTGAGCCATCGCCAAGGATTTGCGGGCTCCCGTTGTAGAGCCTTGTGTACTTGCCGGCGGAGGAATCATAGACCCACTTGGACTTCTCGATCGGGGTGAGATTGATAGATACGTTGTTGGCTGCCCGGCCGCCCACGAGAGGGGCCTGGCTGAAGTTGGCGAATAGCGGTGGCGGAGTAGCGTTGTCGGGGACGGCGGCCCATAGGGCGTCTGTAGAAGTGAACACATCGTGGCCCGATTTGCGTGAACGGTCCCGATTCATTGTGGCTGTGCCCTCGGTGAAGTAGTCAATTCCGGCCGCTTTAACCATGTCCAGTATCGCTGGCTGGCCACCGGAGAAAGCAAGAATCGGTTTGCCTAAGATCTGGCGGAGCTTAACGTCGACTGGACGGACCGACCTAACCGGGCCGATTTTGTCGGCACCCTGTGACTGAAATACAGCCATGAAGCGAGTACCGCTACCTTCGGTGACTTCTTCGACGATCAGGTCCGCGTGATTGAGTCCCCACTGAGGTTGAGAAAACCGTGTTTCGTTGTCGATTTTTACAGCGACTGCCCGCCGTTGGGCATCTGGCGAACCTGGGGGGATGGGCATGCCGGTCAATGGCCACACCGGTTGTGGAGGAGTCGTCACTGTTGTTGAAGCCACAGACCCGGCGGGGCCGGTCGCTTTTCTTGCGCGCATGTGGCGGGGCCCGCACGAACTGAGCATGAGAGCGGAGGCAACTACTAAAGCAGCAGTGCCGGCTGCGATTCGCACGTGCAGTGGGGAGAGCCTGGATCGCTCTGGGGTCGCAGCCTCAAGATATCTGGAGTCAACGGATTTGTCCACGAGTCGATAGTAGTGGTCTAGCGACCCGTGTTGGCACATTTTGCCACTCTCGGTGGCTTATTGGCCTGACTGCTCGGGTGTTCCCCGACCTTGGTGATAGGGACCGACCGGCGCTGAAGACTTGCTAAAGGGCCAGGTCACGCTCTATGGCGTCCGCCGGTTTAGCTCCGACTGAGGTGGCGGTGAGCTGTCCATCGGTAAAAACGCCCACAGTGGGAATACCCATCACGTTGTAAGTCATGGCGATGTTGGGTGCCTCGTCGACGTTGAGCTTGAAGAAGCGAACGTTGGCATGCTTCTGGGCGAGCTTCTCAATCTCGGGCTCTACGAGCTTGCATGGTCCGCACCAAGGAGCCCAGAAGTCAATTACGACCTTCCCCGCGCTCTGGGTGACTTCAGTCTCGAACGATTCTGCTGTGAGAGATGCGATATTGCTCATTGGAAATACCTCTTCGTGTCTCTTTGATTGAACACCAGCGCCCCCGGCAGGATTCGAACCTGCGCAACCGGCTCCGGAGGCCGGTGCTCTATCCCCTGAGCTACGGGGGCAACTTCGCCAAGCTTACCGACGAGGCGGGGTGATTCGCATAGTTGGTGTGTTTAGTTGCGGGTCCTGAGGGGCGCGTACCAACGAGCTTTAGCGCTAGCCTGTCTAGTAATGGTTTCACAAGCAAAAGTAGGGCTGATCGGCTGTGGCACAGTCGGTTCTGAAGTGGCCCGCATCCTCGTTAATCGCAGGGACTCGATTGTGTCCCAAACCGGGGTCAGTGTCGAAATCGCCAAGGTTGCGGTCGCTGACCTGGCCAAAGCGCGCGATGTTCCCCTGCCGCCAGAGATATTTACGAATGATCCATTCGAGATTGTCAACGACCCTGACATTGATATTGTTGTCGAACTTGTCGGTGGGCTTGAGCCGCCCTACCAGCTCATCACTGCCGCTCTAGAGGGCGGAAAGAGCGTGATTACTGCCAACAAGGCCTTGCTGGCTCGGTATGGGCCCGAACTGCTCGAAACTGCTTCTCGCTCCGGCGTTGACCTTCTTTTTGAGGCGGCCGTGGGTGGAGGTATTCCGCTCATCCGCCCGCTTTTGGAGTCGCTGGCTGGCGAAAAGATTCGACGTATCGTTGGCGTGGTCAATGGCACTACGAACTACATCTTGACTCGGATGACCGAAGACGGGTGCGACTACGAGACTGCACTGGCCGACGCTCAGAGGTTGGGATATGCGGAAGCTAATCCAACTGCTGATTTGGACGGCAGCGACTCGGCACAAAAGGCCGCGATCCTGGCTTCATTGGCGTTCAGGACTCGTGCTCGAGACAGTGACGTCTATCGAGAAGGCATCACGGCAGTTACACAGCGTGATATTGCCGTTAGTTCAAAGCTGGGCTTCGTCATAAAGCTGCTCGCTATGTGCGAAGTGCATCCGGGCGGTATGACTGGCGAAGGGGGACCGTCGGGTGAGGCTCAGCCAGGCGCCGACGCTGTTTCAATGCGGGTTTTTCCTGCCCTCGTACCCCTTTCGCATCCGTTAGCCACCGTTCGCTTGGCCTTTAATGCCGTGGTGATCGACGGAGAATCGGCTGGTGAGATGATGTTTTATGGACGAGGAGCGGGGGCAGGGCCTACTGCAGTCGCGGTCGTTGGCGACATTATCGATGTGGTGCGTAATCGCAGTCAGTCGGCTCGCGGCGCCCACAGTGCGCCGGCGATAGCCATGCCGATCAAGATGATTGATTCGTTGACCAGTCAGTTTTACTTGCGTCTCGAAGTGCGTGATCAGCCAGGCGTGCTGGCCGATGTCGCTAGCGTTTTTGCCCGTCATGGGGTATCAATTGAGAGCGTCATTCAACAAAGGGGCGACGAATTGGGCACGGCAGCGATGCCGGCGGTGGCGCCGAGTTCATATGGGCCGCGTGCGGCGGTCATCTCGGCTCCGTCGGACAGCCAGGCCGAAGCTGAGCTTGTTCTCGTGACCCATGACAGCAAAGAGAGCGCAATGCGTGATGTAGTGGCCGAGCTGGCAGAGCTGCCCTCGCTCGAGCGAGTATGTGCCACCCTGCGGGTTTTGAATACTTCGGCCTCGGAGGCTTGAAATGGGCGATATCGATTCAGCACCCCTCGACCGGAGCGCCGTCACCTCCCCCTCCGTCATCCTGAGGGAGCCGCTAGGCGACCGTGAGGATCCAGGAATCCGAATTGCGAGCGTAGCGAGCAATTCAAAATGGCTCGCCCATGCGGGTGGACCTGCGGCTTCGCCCCAGATGGATCCTCACGCCCAGGCTGGCGCCTGGGCTCAGGATGACGGAGGGGGAGGTGAATGGTTACATGTCTAGCGCACCAAGAGTTCTCAACCAGTGGCCTGGGGTAATTGCCGAATTTCGACCCTTCTTGGCCGGTCTATCAGAGAATGCAGCCAACGTGACGCTGCAAGAAGGTAACACGCCGCTCATTGCGCTGCCCCGGGTGGGGGAAGCGATCGGGGCGAGCGTCTACGCAAAATTTGAGGGCTTGAATCCGACTGGATCGTTCAAAGATCGAGGCATGTGTGTAGCTGTTGCCCAAGCACTGGCACAAGGATCACAGGCTGTAGTTTGCGCCTCGACTGGTAATACGGCGGCCTCGGCGGCGGCCTATGCGGCTCGCGCCGGCGTGCGTTGCGGTGTGATTTTGCCCGAAGGACAAGTCGCTCTGGGCAAACTTTCCCAAGCGTTAATTCACGGCGCGACCGTGATCCCTGTACGGGCAAACTTTGACGTTGCTCTGTTGCTGGCCCGCCAGCTGGCCGACCAAGCGGGGTTAGTCCTGGTCAACAGCGTCAACCCCTTGCGCATCCAAGGCCAAAAGACCGTTGCGTTTGAGGTTGTTTCGGCGCTGGGTCGTGCGCCCGATATCCACTGCCTTCCAGTGGGCAATGCCGGAAACATCACTGCTGCCTGGTTGGGATATCGTGAAATGCGAGCGCGCTCTGGTGGTGGGAGCTGGGCCCTGCCCCAGATGTGGGGCGCTCAAGCAGCGGGAGCAGCACCAATAGTGACGGGCCACGTTGTTGATGCCCCGGAGACAATTGCGTCGGCAATCCGGATTGGCAACCCTGCTTCGTGGGCTGGCGCGGTGTCAGCAAGAGACGAATCCGGTGGAACGATCGAAGCTGTTACAGACGATGAGATCCTGTCGGCCTATCGCTACTTGGCTGCCGAGGAGGGTGTCTTTTGCGAACCTGCCTCGGCGGCCGGTGTGGCTCTGCTGATGAAGAAAGCTCACTTGGGTGAAGTGCCTGCGGATTGCACCGTTGTTGTTACGCTGACTGGCCACGGCTTGAAGGATCCCGACCGAGCCATCGCCCAGGTTGAACTTCCCTCCCCGGTCGATCCCTCCCTCGACGCAGTTGCAGCGAGACTTGGCCTGTGATGGGCGAATCAATCCGGAAGGTTGCCCTGTTCGATTTTGACGGCACGCTGTCTCGGCGCGACTGTCTGGTTCCATTCTTGTGGCGCTGCGTTGGGCCGATTGAGTTTGCGCGGGCCTTCGCTCGATCTGCTCACTTCCTCGTACCCATGCAACGAGACTCATTCAAGGCTTCCCTTCTATGGCAAATATTTCACGGCAAGCGGGCAGATGAAGTTTCCGATCTGGGCGAGAAGTTTGGTCGTGACATCGTCTCCCATCGGTTACGTCCGGACACCCTGGAGCGATTGCAATGGCATCTCGGCCAGGGCCATGAGGTCCTCTTCGTGTCTGCTTCTCTAGCTGTATATCTCGACACCGTGGGGCGATTGCTCGATGTCACCACAGTCATTGCCGTCGAATTGGAATCTGACGAAGACGGGATCCTTACGGGTCGAATGGTCGGCGGCAATGTGCGAGCGCGACGCAAGGTGGAGCTGGTTAAGCAATATTTGGCCGGCCCTCGTGTGCTGGAGGGTGATGCGGCGGAGCGCAAGAGCAAGAAACCCCCAGGCCCCCCGCCCGATACCAGTCCCTTCGTGGAGGAATCTGCCGTGAACGTTGAACCTTGCGAAATCTGGGCCTACGGAAACAGCGATGGTGACAAGCAGCTGTTGGAGTTCGCGGATCACCCGGTGTGGGTGTCTCGGTACCAGAACATCCCCACCCCCGTCATTGCGAGCGGAGCGAAGCAACCTAGTCCGTGACCTGCATCTCCGTGATGTGAGTCACGGACTAGGTTGGCTGCCTCCTGTTCGGCATCAGAAACAAGTGGACGATCAAGACGCGTCATGATTAGGCTTAGTCTTCAAAGTTTTTCTGCCTGAGTAATTCTCAAGGAGGTAGTTGGTGCCCTGGTCACTTTCTGCTGCCAATATCGCATCCGCCAAGGGACGAGGGTACGAGCCTCGAAGGGACTCACCCGTCGAATCACCCCAACAACCGTCGAAAATGTCTCGAGCCAAGAAGACTGCCTGCATTGTCTTGGCAGGGTGCTGCTTGGCCGTCGGGGTGTGGGGAATCGCTGGAGCGGCTGGTGAAGATGCGTTACCCATTGTTCAGGTTGATCAAGATAGCCTGACTCACCAGTTGCGTGAGGGCCACAGCGGCTGTCCGTAGGATTGCTAGACGTTGCTGGACGCTGAGCTGCGGCAGATTTTTCACACGGTTACAAAAACGTGGCTCGTGATTGGGGGGCCGAGGGCGATCGTCGCCGTACGGGTAACAATCGTGACGGTGTCGTCGGGCGAGACAGTCGAGACCTGACCGCTCGCTCCGACCATGAAGTTATTGTCTTCCAAGTATTTCATCACGTCAGCCCGTGCTTCAATGCTTTCGCCTACTCGCTCTAGTGTTACCGTCGCCCCCGGGGCGGCGACCTCCGCTAGAGGGTGTGAGTGGGGGTCTTTGTACTCGGTACCCGGGATTGGGCTGCCGTGAGGGCACGTGGTGGGGTTGCCCAGGACTATGAGGGCGGCATCCACGACTCGATCGCTTAGGCCATGCTCTAGCTTGTGAGCCTCTTCGTGGGCTTGAGACCAGGGCAAATGCAAGAGATCAGTGAGGATGCGCTCGGCCACCCGGTGTCGACGTACGATGTTTTCGGCCTGAGTCAAGCCATGAGCTGTCAGATTTATGGTTCTGTTATCCATAATCTCGACGAGTCCGTCGTCTTCGAGGCTCCGAATTGCTTCCGAGACAGACGCAGCGCTGACATGCAGTCGTTCGGCGAGGCGAGCTCGAATCACATGGATGTCTTCTTCGGCCAGTTGAAGGATCGTTTGTAAGTAGTCTTCGCGGGCCACGGACGCTGGGCGATGTTGCATGATGTAACGAGAGTATCAGATTTCCAGATTTGGCTAGAGAAAGTGCTTGCGTCGAACAGACGTTCGAGGCATAATGGGCTTTATGTCAGGACGGCCCTTCGGGGCCTAAGCCGTGAGGGCACCCTGGTGTCCCAACTCTCATCTCAAGGATGGCCATGAAGCTCGACATCGCTTCCCAGAAGCAGCTGCTATCTGAACACATTCTCCACGTTGATATGGACGCTTTCTTTGTCTCTGTCGAAAGGCGCGGCAATCCAGCGCTCAAGAATAAGCCAGTCATTGTGGGCGGTTTGGGTAACCGGGGAGTAGTGGCGTCGGCATCGTATGAAGCCAGGCGCTTTGGCGTCCATGCGGCGATGCCCATTGGCAGGGCCCGCCGCATATGTCCGCACGCAACATTTCTGGCTCCTGATATTGAGGCATATCGTCGCGAGTCTCGAGCCATATTCCGCATCTTCGGATTCTTTACTCCGCTCGTCGAAGAAGCGTCTCTTGATGAGGCGTTCCTCGATGTTTCCGGGGCGCGGCGCCTCTTCGGCGATGCAGCCAACATTGCCCACCTGATTCGGCGACGCATCGAAACGGAACGCCAATTACCGGCAAGCGTCGGCATTGCGACTAACAAGTTGGTAGCCAAAATCGCATCACGGGCAGCGAAACCCGATGGCGTATTTGCCGTGGCGGCTGGCAGAGAGAATGAGTTCTTGGCACCGCTAGCTGTTAACCAGCTGTGGGGTGTGGGGTCGGTAGCTGTAAATGCGCTGCAGCGCTTAGGAGTGGGCACGATCGGAGATTTGGCAGCGATTCCATCCGTGACTCTCGAGCGTGCGTTTGGTCGCAATCAAGGTCAATACTTGCATGCCATGGCCAATGGGCGAGACGACTCTCCGCTTGTTATCGAGCGGATACCGAAGTCGATCGGTACTGAAAGAACGTTCGAAACTGATATTCATCACGATGACCGTGTTGGGACCGAACTGCTGGCAATGGCCGACTATGTTGCCGCAAGACTGCGCAAAGAGCGCTTCTGGGCTAGAACGATTACGCTCAAGTGCCGGCTTTCGAATTTCCAAACCCTTACGCGGGCCACCACAGTTCCCAGTGGAGCAAACGGGGTTAGTGCAATTTACGGGATAGTTCACGACAGCTACCGTCGGCTCGACCTAGCTAGCCCACAGATCAGATTGCTGGGGGTTACAGCGTCTGGCCTCAAATTGGGAAAGCCATCACGTCAGCTTGGATTTGAAACAGAACCCGATTGGGATGCTTTAATGCAAGTTACCGACGCTGTTCGAGCCCGTTTCGGTGGCGATTCGCTAAAGTTGGCCCGGCTGCTGCGAGCCCGTAGCCCGTGAAGCTGGTGGCGAACGCGGTTTGGGCCTGGCTGCTGCGGGCTCGCAGCCCCTGAAGGTGGCGGCCAATTGCCGTTGGAGTTTGGTCCGTGTGGGCCCTACGCTCGGCCACGATGGCCGCCGCCAGGTTGGGCCTGGTCCTTGTGGGCCAGTGGCTCGGGATGCTGGTGGCTACCTTTGGGCTCGCAGTCCGTAGCGAGGCATGGGAGTCAAAACCAACCGGTTTTCAACTAGCTTGTGGCGACAGGGCCTGTGGGGCGAAATATACTTGACGACAGCAGCGCAATTCGGGATTCGCGGACAGCTGGTATTCTGCGGGACTGTTGTTGTGGAAGAGTTTGAATTGACGCCGAAGGAGGGGCAGTGCCGCTTTCCGATGAAGAACAGCGCATTCTCCAGGCGATTGAGAAGCAGTTTCACGCGGAAGATCCGAAGCTGGCAAACGAGGTTGCTAAGACCAGCATCTACAGGCATACTGGGCGCCAACTGAAGCTCGCCATTATCGGGATCGTCGTTGGTCTGCTGTTAATGGTTATCTTGTTGGCTAAATCGATCCTGTTTGCCCTTGTAGGCTTTGGGGTCGCCTTTGCCAGCGCAGTATGGGCCTATTACATTTTCAGACGCATGACCCGTGCTGGCCTCGACGATTTCCGGCGCAAAAGTCGGAATTTCTGGGCTCGCCGATCTGAGCACGAACACAAGAGAGGCCCATTTGGCAATGGCGGGCCATAGATGATTAGTGCTAAGGGTTGTCACAACGATCGTCATTGCGAGGAACGAAGCAATCCAGGCTTTACTGTGTTGCGAGCGCAGCGAGCAATTCAAATCCGGTTCCGTCAGTTTGGCTTGGTTGGGTGTTGTGTAACTGATTCCTTGCGGCCTTGAAGCGATCGAATCGAAAATAGGTCTCGGAGTCTGTTTCGCTTACTGACTGCGTAGTAACTAGTGCGTGCAGTTGACAGCGCTGACCAAGACGTCTTCGAAGTCGATTCTGAAGCAAGCGTTGGTCGGCCGTAAAGGTTTTCACTAACGGCTTGTGCGAGCGTGACGAGCTGCACATGTGATTGTTGCGCCGCTTCGGCTTGTTCTAACGGAGTGAGCGTTGACGATGTGGCTACACCACAATCTCTGGAAAAATTCAGCCCTTCCTGCCAGGCGCCCCGCGCTCCCTTGGTGCGGAGCCGTCGGCGTCGCCAAGACTTGTAGCAGACGATTGCCAGCAGTAATGTTGCCAACAAGATTGTCAGCACAATTGTGACAGTTGTCAAGGTCCAGGCCAGCAGTGTCAAGCCAGAATTCCAGTTGACGCCAGTTCCGTCGGACGCCGGCTGGCCATTCGATCGATTGGTGGCGTATGCCTTTTCGCTGTGGTTAGCTTTCTCGTTGGTGTCCGGCGGAGAGGCGGATACTGGTGATTCTGCAGCGCCCGACTCGCCGCCTGCTTCCGCTACCGGCGGGGGTGCTGGCGGTTGGGACTGCTGCGTTGAAGCAACTTCGCCCGGTTGCCTTGTAAGGCTCGATGGGCTCAACCCAGAGCGTGGTGTCGGCTCGAATCCGACCCAGCCAATGTCTGGGAAGTACAATTCTGGCCACGCGTGGGCGTCCTTGCCGCGCACAGTCCAGCGTCGTGATCCTTGTTGTGGAGCGGAAGGCAACTTCGATGTGAGCGGGGCAACTTCTTTGCCGGTCGCGAATCCTACAACCACCCTCGATGGGATACCGTTGACGCGTGCCGCCACTGCCATCGCCGATGCGAATTGGGCGCAGTAGCCAGTGCGGCTATCCAAGAGAAACTGTTCCAGTTCGCTCTTGCCGTGTGCCTGTTTCGATGTGAGGCTGTAGCGGAACTTGCGTAAGTTGGTTTCGATGTTGTTGGCCATTTGGAATGGGGTGGTGGCATCAGCTGTCGCTTGTTTGGACCACGCTGTGACACCGGCAGGCAGGTCAGGCAGTTGAACGAAGGGTTTGATGGCTTGGGCCAGCGGCGCATATGACTTGAATGTCGCGGCGTTCAAGGCGTCCGGACTGGCGTTCGTTGGTGTCGATATAGCTTCGTACGTCGTGTTTAGTGTGGTCTTGCCGTCGACAAGGATCGAATCGGTGGCATGATCGATTTTTGTCGTGTGCGGTCGCACTACTGGGACTGCTGCTACCGGAAGCCACGGACTGACGAGATTGCGGATATGAATTTCTTGATGGATAGCATCCGCCCTCTGTTCAGCGCCAGGCTGAGCGGATGACGAGGTCCCATTTGGTAATTCCTTAACGTCCTCGGAGGCCGGTTTGGATGGGGATGTCCGCCAAATGTTGCCGTCGAACTGGTCAAGGGCGGTCAATCGCCAATAGGCTGGGGCCGAGGCTGAAACCTCGAAAAGGGTGCGGTCGCCGAGGCTTTCGATACGAGTGCGTAGATCAATGGACGGGTTCTGATCGACTTGAATTCCCTCCGTGTTCGTGAGTGGTAGCAAGGCAGGCTGATCTGCTCCGGGAAGTGACGGCGACACAACTACGGCCACAATGATGGTAGCGATGACAACACCGCTGGCGATAAAGCTTTGTCGTGACGGCTGGTGTAGTTTTCGCCTGTCAGCCCACACGACCAACAAGCCCGCCGCGACTATTAGAAGGCCAGTGGAGTAGGTGCTGGTATCGCCTTCTGCGAATAGGTTGATGACGACAAACATGGTGATTGGGATGGCCGCTGCGGCGAGAGGAGCTCGGCGACCCCATAGAAGACTCCCCGATATGGATGCGCAGAACCAAATTGCCGTCATTGCGAGTACGAGGAAAGGTGACCCAGACGCGACGGGCGGAACGGTGGAACTGAGTCTGTCGCTAGCCTGCGATAGGGCCGCGAACGCCCTGCTTAAGGTGCTGAAGGTTGGAATTCCTGCCAGAGTCGTATCGGGAAAAGCAATCCAGCCGAGTAGGCCCCACAGGCCGGCGATAGCAAGGCAGAAATAGAAGGCAAAGGCGCTGCCAAAGCGAAGTCGTCTGCCTCTTTGTGTCCACCGATCGCAAGTTTTGCTGACTACCCATGTAATAATCAGCGGGATCATTGCAGCGAGCAAAAGCGGTATCCGCCATCCGCTCCCCACAAAGATCGGACTGAGGGCCAAAGCGGCGATGAGCCAGAGAACTCCAATCGAGGCAGCCGTCATATAGGTTCACTCGCCAATAGTGGTGACTGCG
Source organism: Acidimicrobiia bacterium (assembly GCA_038904395.1). GTDB lineage: Bacteria > Actinomycetota > Acidimicrobiia > UBA2766 > UBA2766 > JBCKKC01. Next base: position 11,930 of record JBCKKC010000046.1, read on the forward strand.
CTGCATGGTTCGATTTGATGACTTGAGCGGTACCGAATTTGCGCTGGTGCTGCTCGGTAAATAGCTCCAGGTCGTTGGCGTTGGGGCCGGAAAAAATTAGCATGTCCCGTGAGCTGGGTGACTTCCTCTGAGCGGCCGCTAGCGCCATGATGTCGACATTGCCGAAACCGTCACCGGTATCCCCCTGCGCCGCGGGTTCCAGATCAACTTCTGCCAGCAAATCCATCGCACTTGCGAGCGGGTCTGTTGAGCAGATTCGGATTTCCGACGGCGATGGGCTGAGTAGGAAGAGACAAAGATCTAGTCCACGGCGATGAATGTCGTACAGGCAAGATGCTGCCGCCGATACTGCGATCTCAAAATCCCGATTGGAAACATCGATGCCGAAGCCGGATCCACCTTGCTCCTGTGCAAGCAGAGCGGAGTCGGAGCGGAGATAAGCCTCGGATCTGCAATCTAAAACGATGAATAGAGCGGGCTCATCGGCGGGTTCAAAGATGCGCAACATGAGTTGGTTACGCTTCGCCGATGATGGCCAGTGAATCAAGCGGGGGTCATCGCCAGCAGCGAAAGGTCGAATTTCGGAGAAGTCTTGAGAGAGGGCCCAGGAATGCCTATTGATCGCCCCGGAACTTTTCTGAGTTGTCGACGAGATTGTTGGTCGAATACGAAAGTCTGCGGAACTGTTATCGAAACACTTCCTGGTAAAGAGTCCCAGCGGGCTGACTCTCGTAATCACCGCTGGGCCCAATTGGTAATGGCCACGGGGCAGGTTGTCATACCGGAACGCTGCCATCGGACTGGATAGCAGATCGCCCAGCAAGTAGCGCTGTCCACGTTTGGAGTTTCGCCAGAGCGTGTCTTCAACCGACACGACGGGCGCCAACCATTGTTGCGTAGCGTGCAATTCGTAGTGCACTGTTGTGCCACGGTCGAGTCCATCTGGGCCTGAGGGCGGGTCTACGCTCCTAGCAAGACCGTGAAGTCCGTGGGAACCCAAGGTAAGGGCAATGTAGCTAACGCACGCAACGAGCCCGCAAACCGCTGCCAGCGCAATCAGTTGTTGGTTCCCAAAAATGAGACCTGTCACATAGCAAGTGGGTGCAGCCAAGAGGATGGCCACGCAGCGCTGTGTCGGCTTGATGAATGATCGTGTTTGTGGTCGTCTCTGGTGGCGAGGCATCAAATAGAGGTGTGACCTATTCAAGCGGCACTGGCGTGCTGTCGATGATTTGAGTTAGGACTTGATGGGTAGTGCGGCCGCTCAGCTCGGCATCTGGTGTCAGCACAATGCGGTGTAGCCATACGGGGTAAGCAAGTCTCTTGATGTCGTCGGGCAGCACATAATCGCGTCCGTCCAGAATGGCAGCAGCTTTGGCGGCTTGAATTAGGTGCAGGCATCCTCGAGGCGAAATCCCCAGAGCTATATCTGTCGTTGAGCGAGTTCGGTCAGCCAGGTCAAGCACATAGTTGCAGATGGCCTCGGCGACATAGCAGGCCCGAGCAATCTCTCGCATAGCGTGAATTTCTTTCGGGCTGACCACCTGGGGGCAGGTCGTGGCTGGTGCGGCTGAAGGGTTGAGCTCCTGCGCATGTCTCAGCATCGTCAGGCCTGCGTGACGAGATGGGTAACCAACCGAGAAGCTCATGAGAAAACGATCAAGCTGTGACTCTGGCAGTGGGTAGGTGCCCTCGTGATCGAGGGGATTCTGGGTGGCTATCACGATATAGGGGTCGGGGAGACGGTGAGTGGTTGCGTCAACGGATATTTGGCGCTCTTCCATAGCTTCAAGCAAGGCGGCTTGGGTCTTGGGGCTAGCACGATTTATTTCGTCAGCGAGCACCACGTTCGCAAATATAGGCCCCGGGTGAAACACAAACTTGCTATCGACCTGATCAAAAATGCTCACGCCCAATAGGTCTGACGGCAGCAAGTCTGGTGTGAACTGAATTCGATGCCACATGCAGCCGTATGAGTCGGCCAACGCTTTGGCGAGGAGAGTCTTTCCTACGCCAGGTACATCATCGATGAGCACGTGGCCGTCGGCACACAAGGCAATGAGGGCAAGCTCGACGATGTCATCTTTGCCAAAGAGAATTTGGCCGATATTCTCGCGAATGGCAAGTGCATGTGATTGCGCTGATGTGATGCTCTCGGAAGGCGCTGGTCTTGCGACAATTTGTTTGGTCGGCGTGGGCATCGTCACATCTCTAGGTCGGGGCGTATTTCCAGCCAATTGTACTGATTGCGATTATTGTATCTAGGCAATGAAAGACAAAATGACTTTGATTGCAGGACTCGACATCGGCGGCACCCACATGAGTGCTGGACTGGTGGACCACGAGGGTCAAATACTGAATGTTCGACGCACTCTGACGCTGGCGCACGCATCAGCGGAGGAGCTTTTCGATGAGGTCGTATCTTTGGTCTCGGCTACCTTGGCCGACGCCGGCACACGAAACGTAAGTGGCCTGGGAGTTGGCTGTGCCGGGCCAATGAACGCCGATGGTGTTTCGCCGCTCAACATCCCGGCATGGCGAGACTTTCCTCTTGGCGCTCGGCTTGAAAAGCAGCTTGGTCTGCCCGTTCTCGTGGACAATGATGCCAAGGCAATGGCTAGCGGTGAGGGTTGGGTAGGGGCGGCGCGAAACTGCGACAACTTCATCGGCATTGTTGTTTCGACAGGAGTTGGCGGGGGGATTTTTCTGAACGGCCGATTGCTAGATGGTCGCACTGGTAACGCAGGCCACATCGGGCACATGGTTGTCGTGCCAGATGGATGCGAATGTGTTTGTGGAGGCCGAGGTTGTCTTGAGGCTGAGGCATCGGGAACCGCTATTGCCGCCAAGGCGATTGAGCGGTGCCGAGACGGCCTTGTCGGAGAAGGGGCCCTGCTCGAGCGTTTCCGAGCAATACAAGCCGGCAATGCTGGAGCTCAAGCTCGGGCTAATTCACGGCTGACTGCCAGTGATGTTGCCAGCGCTGCTAACTTGGGCGACCGATGGGCGAAGGCGGTCATGGATGAGGCCGGAGTCGCGCTGGGGCGGGCGATAGCGAGTGCAGCCGCTCTGGCGGATCTGTCACTGGCAGTGGTTGGAGGCGGCGTCGCCAACACAGGCGGCTTACTTTTTGATCCGGCTCGTGAGCAGATCAAAAAGGACGCAAACCTGGCCTTCGTGCAGGACTTAAAGATTGTCCCAGCAAGCCTTGGTCCCGATTCGGGCGTTGTCGGTGCGGCCAGCCTATTTGTGCAGGGAACCGAGAATGGCTAAGAGCTTGTTGGTGAGCATGTCATGGCCGGCACTTAGCGCCTAACTTAGAGACGTGAAGATTTCGATATTCTCTTGGCCCACAACTAAAGCAATCGTGCAACGACCTTGGCTATGGCGCGACGCCCTAGCCGTCCTCTTCAGATTTGCTGTGAGTGGCTGGTGGCGCCGTTGGCCACCCATCCCCTCGGCCGATCCTGTCTATATGCAGTGGCGCTCGACGACAGCTTATGGCTCTGGACACACAGTCAGTGACAGTCAAGTTGCTCACGATGTTGTCTCGTTCCTCGAATATTGCCGTGCGCTCAG
>JBCKKC010000047.1:0-14292 GCA_038904395.1 Acidimicrobiia bacterium
CGGATTCCCGGATTGCTTCGTCGCCCCAGAGCGGGCTCCTCGCAATGACGGGAGGGTCTGTAGCGGCTCACTCAGGATGACGAAACGGTCGGCTGGACGGTCATGTCTCGAGGCGGATTAGGGTCAGTTCGGAGGTGCCGTCGGCATTGGTGGTTGTGCCGGCGAGGATGATTTTGTTGGTTCTGTTATCGGGGCGGGCGAGGGCGGGGGTAAAGGTTTGATCTTGTGAGGTTGTCCCGGGGGCCGCCTGCATGAGGGCGAGTCCTTTGGCGCCGAAGGTCTCGTCGAGCTGGCCGTTGGGGTGAAGTCTAATTGTGGCGCTTCCTATTCGTCCGCCCTCTCTTGCAATTCCGGTTGCGACGATCTTGCCCTGGTGGGTGGTGACTCCCAGGGCTCGGGAGATTTTCATTGGGTCTGTGGACGCTTGGACGTGAGTTGTGCCGCCGGTGCCAAAGGCAGGGTCGATGGATCCGTCAGGCATGAATTGGGTGATCGCCATCTCGATGTCGCCGTCCGGGCTTTTGGCTGAGCCGGCCCCAACGATCCGGCCGCCGGGCCCGATCGTGATGCTGTTGATTTCTGAGTCTTGAGGGCTGTTGTGGTCGAGGGGATTCCGGCCGTCGTAAAACTTGCCTTGATGATGGTCAACGAGAGCGTGTGCTGTGGCGCTTTGGGCGCTAGTCGGGCCTTGGTCGAGGTGCCCTGTTGGGGTGGGGTCTGGGTCGGGGGGGACGGGTAGTGTCCTGCCCGAAGGCAGGCGGAATGGGGGGCGGGGCGCTACACGTGTGCGGGAGGCTTGATGAAGGACGATTCCGGCAGTGCCAAAGGAGGGGTCGAGGGTGCCGTTCGGTTGTAGACGGATGAGGGCCATCGCTGGGGTAGAGGCACCGTCTCGGGCCTGGCCGGCAACAACGATCTTTTGGTCGGATTGGATGACGAGTGAGGTTGCTTCGGAGAATTTCGAGAAGCTGGCGGCCGAGGCTTGTATGTATGCGATGTTGTTTACGTAGCTGGCTGGCGAGGGTTGTTCGTCTGCTGGCAGCCGACGCTTGTTGGCTGTAGTCCTTGGGGCGAACTCTGAATCCAGTTGGCCGTTCGATAGTAGTCGCATGATGACAAAGCAACGTTTGCCGTCGGGGTCGGTCGCCACTCCAGCGACGACGATTTTCGGGTCTCTCGGGCGGGCCCTGTCTGGCTGGACACCGACAGCGTTCCCCATCGACCACTTCAGGTTTGCTTGCTTCGTTACGATGTGTGGCAGGACCACACCGGAGCGGCCGAAGCTGGTATCGAGACTGCCGTCGGGTTGAACCCGGGCGATGGCGATGGTGTCGGTTCCGTCGCCATTCTTGGCGGTCCCAGTCACTACGATCTTGCCGTCTTCTTGCAGAGCGACCGCACGAACCGCCGAGCTGGGCTTTGAAGTTCCGGGCGGGGAAGCTTGTATGCGGCGCGTTCCCTTATCAGCGAAGCCCAGGTCGATCTCTCCGGACGGATGAAAGCGAGTAATTGCCATGGCGCGATTGCCATGTATGTCGGTAGCGATCCCGGCAGTAATCAGTTTGCCATCTCGGTCGGCGATTGTGGCCGCAGCTCCGGAACGTTCGGGATGCGTCTTGGCAAAGGAGGCGTCGACCAGGGAGTGGCCACCATTATCGCCGAAGGAGTCAACTGTCTGACCCGTGATATTGAGTGCAGCTATCGCCATGCATGGCATGCGATTGCGGTTAGTGCCGTTGGTGGCGACAACTATCTTGTCGGGCATTACGATCACCCGATTTGTCGGTGTCGTTGGCATTGTTCGATCGTCTATGGGTACTTCGATGGTTGCCATGCCGTTGTTGCCGAAAGTCGTATCCCATTGCCCGTTAGCGCTGAGTGCGAAGACTGCATCAGTCCAAGCATCCGCTTTGCTCAGTACTGCACCCGACGCGATGATTCTGTCGCCCGTAGCATCAATGGCGTGCATAGTCGCACGAGCGAGAGTATCTGAATTGTAGACGCTCGTGCCCTGTTTGCCGAAGGTGGTATCTACCTTGCCGTTGGAGGTAATCCGAGTAATCGATGGCAGTTGACGGCCATCTGGCGAGATACCAACACCGGCGGCAACGATCTTCACTTCGTTGCTGAGTGTCTGAATAGCGACAGAATCTATTCGGGAAGAAACTGCCATTACGGTGTCGGCAACACCGATTTGTGGCTGCATTCGTGCCATGCCATTGTTCCCAAAATTCGCCTGGAGCCTGCCGGCACGATCGAAATGTGCCAAAGTGGAACATGCTTTGTCGAGATGGTCGCTGGAATTGCCACCGACGATGAAGCTGTCGTTGGCCAAGATGGAGATGGCTCGGGCATTGGAAGTCTTGTCTTGGGCTTTGGCATGAGACGCATCAACTATTGTGATGCCATTTTGCCCGAAGGCCTGATTTTGTTTTCCATCTGGCTGAAGCGAAGCGATAATCCAGTTGGCCTGCTCGGCACGCCTGGTGGTGCCCACGATGATTATCGTGCCGTCAGATTGAATTCCCATCCCTTCGGGCCACTCGATGCGGCTGGTCGCTTCCTGTGGTGAGCCAGTCTGGATTCTCGACAAGCCTGCCGCTCCAAATGTCTGATCGAGTTTGCCGTCGGCGAGGAGCCTCGCTGCGACTATGCACCTCTCGTTCTTCGAGCCCCTGGCGCTCCCGGCGACAACAATCCTTCCGCTCGAGTCAATGGACACTGATGTTGCCCTAGTGTGCGGGTCGGGTGTCGCAGCGGGATGTTTGGCGTCGATTTGGACTGATCCGCCTCGACCAAAGGGCAAGTCAGGTTTTCCGTCGGCCAAAAAGCGAGCAATTGCCCAGATCAAGTCACCATTCACGTTAGTCGCCTGTCCGGCCACAACAAATTTGCCATCTGGCTGGCGGGCAGCTGTTTCAGATATTGATTTGCCGGGAGGGACGATCTGGGAGCTTTGAGTCTTGATAATGCCGCCGTTGCCCAAACTGGTATCGAAACTGCCATCACGTTGGAGGCGAACTAGAGCGCAGCGAGCGCGATCTTGGATACCGCCGTTCACTTGACCGGTGCCGACAATTTTGCCGTCGGGCCCGACTGCCATTGCGGACAAGGCCGAAGTATTGGAGTGTCGGCAAGGTCGCAAACCGACAATGCCCTCTGTGCCAAAAGTTTTGTCTCGGGCGCCAGTGGGTAATAACCGCAGGAATCGTAACGCCTCGCCGCCGGAGGTTATGACTCCTGCTCCAACGACAATCCGTCCGTCTGGGCAAGACTTGATATCGACGGGTGCAGACCGTCTGGTTTCAGTGTCTCCGTTGGCCAGCTGAATTGAGAAAATTCCCTGGTTGCCAAACGTCGTGTCGTCCTTGCCGTCAGGCATATGACGCGTCAAATATATGCGCTCATCGTTTTGCCGGCTCGTGCCGCGTATCGCCACAATAATCTTGCCGTCAGACGCAAGTGTCACCGCCATTGCTGCCGAGGGGGCCTCCATCGCTGGACCCAATAGCGAATCCTCGGTGTTAGAACAAAACTTCTGATCGATTGAGCCGTTGGGTAACAGCCGAGCCACCAAGGCTCGCTGTTGCGCGGCGTTTGGGCCCCCCTTGCCAACAATGACTATTGAGCCATCTCGAGCAACTTCTGCTGCACTTATCAACATGCTGCCAGCATCATCGCTGTCGCGCATTCTATTCACTCCGTCAGCGGCGAAGCCGGCGTCCAGGGTGCCATCTTGATGAAATCGAGCGGCGATGCCTTCGGTCACCTGTTTCGACACGCTGGCCGAACCGAAGGCCAGTATCTTGTATCCGTCACCGTCGGGTTGGATCGCAATAGCGGCGGGGTTCGACTCTTTCAATCCTGGTGATTCAGCTTGCGAAAACTGCTCAATAAGGAATCCTGAGTCTCCGAAGGCCGTGTCTTGGTGCCCGTCCCGTGTCAGTTGGATGAGTCCAAAGCACGGTTCATCTAGTTGGTTTCGAGCCTCGGCCAGAATGAGGATGCTTCCGGTTGGGGTCACGGCGAAGTCGCAGGCTTTCGATATTTGGCTACGGGCATCGGGATGGCTTGCCTGAATGCGCGTGATGCCCTTGTGGCCAAAACTTGGGTCTGCCGTGCCGTCTGGCATCAAGCGGGTGACATAGATCATGGCTCGGTCGTCGGCGTTGTGGAACCCGCCCAGCACAACCATCCTTCCATCGGGCAATACGGCAACCTTCGTGCCAATCGTGGTTCGATCAATTGCCTCAGCATGGGCCACTTCCGGAAAAATCACGCCAGGTGTCGAGCTGAATGTCCTATCCAACTCGCCTGGGCCCGCGGATGCGACTCCACCCACAAAAAGACAAACAGCCAGGATGGGGGCCAGCAGCGGAATTAGGTAGCGAGTGTGTTTTGGCTTTTCCCATTCGTCATCCTGAGGGAGGCGCCAGCCGACCGTGAGGATCCAGCTGCGGCGAAGCCGCAGGCCAGCCGAAAGGTTCGATCTGTTGAATTGCTTGTTTCGCCAGAAATGCCTGGGTAGGTGAATGTTCATGATTCCAGTCGGATTAGGGTGTGCTCAGAGGTGCCGTTGGCATTGGTTGTTGTGCCGGCGAGGATGAGCTTGGTGGTTCGGCCTTGTGTTTGGCGGGTGAGGGCTGGGGTGAATGTTTGGTCTTGTGTGGTTGTTCCTGAGGCTGCTTGGATGAGGGCGAGTCCCTTGGTGGCGAAGGTCTCGTCGATTTGGCCGTTGGGGTTGAGCCTTATGGTGGCACTGCATATCCGACCGTTGTGTCTTGCTATTCCGGTTGCGATGATTTTGCCTTGTTGGGTTGTCACCCCAAGGGCCCGTGAGATTTTGATTGGATCTGATGATGCTTGCACCTGAGTGGTGCCGCCATTGCCGAATGTGGTGTCGAGGGTTCCATCTGGCATGAACTGGGCGATGGCCATTTCGATGTCGCCGTCCGGGCCTTTAGCTGATCCGGCAGCGACGATCCGGCCGCCAGCCACGATCGTGATGCTGTTAATTTCTGATTCTTGGGGGCTGTTGTGGTCGAAGGGGTTCTGGCCGTCAAAGAACTGGCCTTGATGTTCGTCTACGAGGGCGTGTGCTGTGGCGTATCGGGCACCGGTCGGGCATTGGCTGAGGTGTCCTGTTGGGGTTGGGTCTGGGTCGGGGGGGACGGGTAGTGTCCTGCCCGAACGCAGGCGGAATGGGCTGGGCGGTGCTGCTCGAAGGCGGGAGGCTTGGTGCACGACGATCCCGCCCGTGCCGAATGAAGGGTCGGGCGTGCCGTTCGGTTGCAGGCGGATGAGTGCCATGGCCGGCATCGAGGCTGCATCTCGGGCCTGACCTGCAACGATAATCTTTTGGTCAGGCTGGATGACGAGAGAGGTTGCTTCGGAGAATTTGGAGAAGTTGGCAGTCGACGCTTGTATGTAAGCGATTCCTGTGCGGGCGAATTGTGTGTCGAGTTGGCCGTTCGAGAGTAGCCGCATCACGACAAAACATGGCTTGCCGTTCTGGTCTGTTGCTACTCCAGCGGTAACGATTTTTGAGTTTCTGGGGTTGGACCTGTCTGCTTGGATGGTAACCGAGCGCGCTATCGACCACTTCAAATTTGGGTGCTTGCCGAGGGTGTGTGGCAGAACGATTCCTTGGCGGCCGAAGCTGGAGTCGACAGTCCCATCCGGTTGAACGCGTACGATGGCGATTGTGTCGGTTCCGTCGGTGGTTTTGGCAGTTCCCGTTACGACAATCTTTCCGTCCTCGGCCAGAGCGACAGCCCGTCCCGCTGAGTCGGGCTTTGAGGTGCCAGGCGGCGATGCTTGGATACGACGTGTTCCGTTGTCGCCAAATCTTGTGTCCACTTCGCCGGTGGGGTGAAAACGTGAGACAGAGATGCAGCGGTTGCCGTTTGCGTCGGTGGCATCTCCGGCAGTGATGAGGCTGCCGTCACGGTCGGCGATTGCGGCTGCGGCTCCCGAGCGTTTCGAGTGCATTGGGCGGAATGAGGAATCGATCAGGCCGCTGCCATGGTCACCGAAGGTGCGAAGCGTTTGGCCGTTGGGATCGAAAGCAGTTAATGCCATGCATGAAACGCGATGTGGGTTGCTGCCGTGGGTGCCGAGCACAATCTTGTCGGATAGTACAAACACTTTTCCCAGTATCGGTCTTTCTGGGTCTGGATCGTCGAGACGCACGTCGGTGAGTGCAACGCCATTGTCGCCGAAGGCCGTGTCCCAGGTTCCGTTTGGGTTGAGAGCGAAGGCGGCCTCTCTCAGTTCACCGTGTTTCACCACACTGCCGGACGCAATGATTCGGCCGCTACTGGCATCAACAGCGTACGCCTCACTGTTTTCGTAGGAGTGGCATGCGCTCGTCCCTCGAATGCCGAAGGAGGTATCAAGTTTGCCTGATGAGCTAAAGCGTGTGATGGTCGCCAGCGGGCGGTTCTTAGGTTCAGGTGCCTTCGCGGCTCCGGCTGCCAGTATTTTCATTTCGCCGTCAAGCATTTGAGTGGTAATGGCATACGTCGTGGAGCTGATTGCCGAAGCACGATCAGTAGTGCCAACTTGAGGTTGCAAGCGCGCGATGCCGTTATTGCCAAAACCTGCTTGGAAGCTGCCGTCGGGGTTGAAGCGGGCTAGGGTTGCGCAGTTCCTGTCAAGATGATCACGGGAATTGCCGCCGACGACGAAGCTGTTGTCGCGCAGGACTGTGATGGCACGGAGGCCCGAAGTTTTTATTGTGGACTTGGTGTCGGATGCATCGATTGTTGTTACCCCATTTTGCCCGAAGGCTTGGTTTTGCGTTCCGTCTGGGTCAAGTTGAACTATGAGCCAGTGGGACTTCTCGCTGATAGCAGTACTGCCAACTAGGAGCAACTTTCCGTCAGATTGAAATCCCAAAGCTCGGGGCCAGACTCTGTGATGTTGTGCGTCTTGTGGTGTGCCGCAGCGGATGCGTGTGATGCCTGCAGTACCGAACGTCGGATCGACCTTGCCGTCGTCGAGGAGCCTAACAACGGTTATGCATATTTCGTTTCCTGAGCCTTTGGAGACTCCCGCCACGATGATTCTCCCGTTAGGGTCAATTTCGATCGTGTTTGCCCGGAAGTGCGGGTCGGGTGTGGCGTTGGCATGCTTGACATCGAGTTGGATCGCTCCGCCTTTTCCGAAGGTCAAATCGGGCATTCCGTTTGGCAGGAAGCGTGTAACTGCCCAGACAGGGTCTTCGTTTGCGTTCGCTGAACATCCGGCCAAAACAAACTTGCCGTCTAGCTGGCGGGTAGCTGCTGCGGCGTAGGATTTGTCAGAAGGAATCGGTTGGTCATTGTGGGTCTTGATTATGCCGCCGGCGCCTAAGCTGCCGTCAAGCTCGCCATTGCGCAGAACGCGAACGAGGAAGCAACGCGAATGATGATGTGTGTTGCCTAGTCCGGAGCCGGTGCCAACAATGTGGCCATCGGGTCCCACCGCTATTCCCATCAGAGCGCTGGTATGGCCGTCGGTAGCGACGTTGCAAGGTTGCAAAGAGACGATTCCGTCCTTGCCGAAGCTTTGGTCGCGCACACCATTGGGTGACAACCTTACGAAGCCAAACGTCTGATGGCCGCGGCGGTCCGAAATCGACGTTCCCACCACAATCCGCCCGTCGGGATACAAACTCACATCTTCGGGCGTGGATCGCCTGTCTTGGGCCTCGCCCCTCGCTAGTTGTACTGAAAAAATTCCGTCGGAGCCAAATGTGGTGTCGTGCGTGCCGTCAGGCATATGGCGAGCCAAAAATACGCGCCTGTCACCCTGCCTGCTCTTAGCGTGCAATGCGACGATAATTCTGCCGTCTGGCGCAATCGCCACTGCAGTTGCTGCCGAGGGGTGCTTGAGCCCTAAACTCGGTTGCGCCGGTGATATGATTCGATCGCCAAAGTTGCGGTCCATCGTGCCGTCGGGCGAGAGCCGTGCGATTGTGCATTGCGTTTCGGTGGTGTTCGGGCCGCCCTTACCGACCATGACGATTGTTCCGTCTCGAGCAATTGCGGCAGCATCCATCGAAGTTATGCCCCTGCTGGTACTGGCAGTTGACTGGTGACGAATTCTCATCACACCGAGAACGCCGAAGGTGGTGTCTAACGAGCCATCTTTGCCAAATCGCGCCGCAACCCCTTCTACTAAGTTTTCCGAAAGAGTGGCCGAACCGAACGTGACGATTTTGTAACTGTCACCATCGGGTTGAATTTTGACAGCACTGGGGGTCGACCCTTTCGATTTGGCCGGTTCCGCTTCTGATAGTTGGATGAGGCTGATTCCCTGCCGTCCAAAGGTCGTGTCGATTTGGCCGTCCCCTGTCAGTTGGATGAGTCCAAAGCAGGGTTGGTCGTGCTCATTTCGTACGTGAGCGAGAATCAGGATGCTGCCAGTTGGAGTGATAGCAAAATCAACGGCAGTCGATATCTGGCTAAGGGCAGCGGGGTGGCTTGCCTGAATTCGAATGACTCCGTTGTCGCCAAAATTTGGATCGGCAGTGCCATCTGGCATGAGACGGGTTGCAAAGACAACCTCATTGTTGTGGGAGTCCTGGGTGCAGCCAACCACAATCATCCTTCCGTCGGCCAAGACGGCAACCCTCTGACCAAACGAAGTTCGATCAATTGCGCCAGGATGGGCCAGATCCGTGGCAGTGGCACCGGGCGTTGACTTGAATGTGTGATCCAAGTCGCCTGGGCCAGCATGGGCAACTCCGGCTACGAAAAGGCAAGCGATCAGGATTGGAGCCAATAGTGTAATTAGGTAGCGAGTGTGTTTTGGCTTGCCTGCGTTGATTGGTCTGGTCCTTTAAACGTGAGTAGGGTCTTCGCAGCGGGTCGGACGTGGGGTAAGGCCGGCATGACCTGGGTGCACCCGGAAGATATGCAGATATACAGGCTAGTTGACCAATTGGCCGCTGGAGTGAGAAACCATCACAAATTGGGACATTGCGAATAAATCGTAACCATTCACGTCCCCACTCCGTCATTGCGAGCCCTGGGCTTTGACAGGGCGTGGCAATCCAGACTTTAAATAATCTGCGAGTCAGCGAGCAATTCAGAATGGATCGAACATGCGGGTTGGTCTGCGGCTTCGCCCCTCACGCTGCGGCTGGCGCCTTGCTCAGGGCAGGCTCCGGATGGATCCTCACGCTGCGGCTAGCGCCTTGCTCAGGATGACGGAGGGGGAAGGGTTACAACAAATCGTGACGTTTTCAGGGGCCTCTAAGGAACGGCCCATAGGCTTGCACGCATGTCCAAGATTTTGAACTGCTCGGGGGATCCACTGTGAAAAGCTTGAAACACCTTCTATTTGCCGGTCTCGCCATCTTTGGCGCACTGGTACCAACCGTTCCGGCGCTGGCTGTATTAGGGGCCGAGGGCGCCGGCGTTGATGTCATGTATGGTCAATCGATTCGGGGCACGACATGTGTTCTCGTCGAGAACCCGACTCCTGCCAGCCACACAACATGTCGAGGTGCTCGGCTCGCGGATCTGGATTTAGCCCACGTCAACCTGACTTATGCAGACTTAGAAGGCACATCATTCTCGAAGGTCAATTTCGCCGGCGCCCAACTAAATTCCGCAAACTTGGTGGGCACAAGCTTTGTTGAGTCGCTTCTCGATAGCGCCGGGCTAATCAATGTCAATGCGACACGAGCCAGTTTTTCAAACCTCTCGATGAAGGACGTGTCGCTATATAGTGCCTGCCTGGTGTCCGCAAGATTCTTGAATGTCGATCTCGGTGGCTCACGATTAATGGGCGCTGACGCGATGAGAGCTCGATTCGAGGGATGCACTCTCGCCGGCGCCGACATTACCAATGCCAAATTCACCCGGACTCAATTTAGATATACACGGTGGATTGATGGTTCGGTGCGTAACGAGTTCACCGAGACCATCGCCAACGTAGGCCGGGGTAGGCGTGTATGTCAGGTTCAATCAATGGCGGTTGACCAGGCCGGCAACATCTACTTCACGGACGTTCTGGCCCATCAGATATTTAGGCTCGATAGCCGGACCCAGGTTGTGACTCCAATTGCTGGCCTGGTAGAGGCAGGATTCAATGGAGACGGGCCGGCAAGTGAAGCCAAGTTCAACCGGCCGATAGGGCTAGCCCTAGATACTTCTGGCGGCATCCTTTATGTTGCAGACATGAACAATTATCGTTTGCGCTCGATCGACCTCGCCACACAAACAGTTACTACGCTCTTGGGCGACGGCAACAAAAACCACTTAGCCCCAGGGTTCATATTGTTGGATCGTGGGAGTCTCTATATCGCATCCAATCATCAAATTCTCAAGCTCGATCTTGCCACGAGGCAGGTGACTCCTTTCGCTGGTTGCGGAGTTAAGGGGTTTACGGGCGACACGGGGCCAGCAACGCGGGCAACAATGACCTACGCGGCCGGAATGACTTTCGATCGAGCTGGCAACTTCTACTTCTCAGATGGCGGCAATGACCGGGTGCGTTGGATTGATATAACCACCGGAATAATTGACATTCTTGCGGGGAGCATCCCGAGGGGGTCTGCTCAGGGTGGGGGCGGGGCCGGAGCAAGTGGCGATGATGATCTACTCCAGACCCAGGTGGCTCGATCGAGTGACACTGCATCTGCGACGTGCGAAAGTCGCGATGATGATTCGAGCGATATTCTAGCGACCATTCCACGCGCCTCGCGGGTGCCTATTTGGGAGGGTTCTCCAGCGGCCGGATTTAGCGGTGACGGGGGTCTGGCCAGCCGAGCCCAACTGAGAAAGCCGAAAGGACTTGCAATCGATCCTGTGTCGAACCTGCTCTACATCGCCGACTCATGGAACCACCGCATCCGTACGGTCAACTTGTCAACCGGCGTAATAGATACCGTTGCCGGCAACGGAGCGTTTGACCATGCGAATGCATATAATGGCCCGGCAAATCGCGGTCGAGTATCTCCCGACGCCCTTGCTTTCCTTGATGGTTGCGTCATTGTCGCGAACAATAAGTTCATTCAATTCATGTATTAGATCCCGTCATTACGGGCCAGGCGCCAGCCGTCTGTTTCGTCATCCTGAGCGAGGCGCAGCCACTCACCCCGCCGTCATCCTGAGCGAGGCGCAGCCACTCACCCCGCCGTCATCCTGAGCGAGGCGCAGCCACTCACCCCGCCGTCATCCTGAGCCCTGGCGCCAGCCAGGGCGTGAGGATCCACCTGGGGCGAAGCCGCAGATCCACCCGAAGGCCCGGGGCACGGTCCTTGAACGTCAGCCAACGGTGACCCACTAGCGAAGGCGGCGGAGGCGACTCGAGTTGGTGACGACTGAGAGCGAGCTGAGGGCCATGGCGGCGGCGGCGATCATCGGGCTGAGAAGTATGCCGAACACCGGGTAGATGACTCCGGCAGCGATCGGGATTCCGATGCTGTTATATCCAAAGGCAAACCACAGATTCTGGCGGATGTTGCGCATTGTGGCACGGCTCAAGGTGATCGCAGTGGCGACACCCACCAGCGACCCTGAGATGAGCGTTATGTCAGAGGCCTCAATCGCGATGTCGGTGCCTGTTCCGATCGCCATACCAACATCGGCTTGAGCTAAGGCTGGAGCGTCGTTGATGCCGTCACCAACCATGCCAACAATCTTTCCTTCATCCTGCAAATGTCGAACTTCGAGGGCCTTGTTGGCAGGCAACACTTCCGAGAGCACTCGGGTGATGCCGACTTGGTGAGCGATGGCTTGGGCGCTGCGAGGGTTATCGCCCGTGATCATCACGATCTCAATGCCCAGTGACTGGAGGGCGCCGATGGCCGCAGCGGAGTCCTCTTTGATCGTGTCGGCTACCGCCACTACTCCGGCAGCCTGGCCGTCGATAGCAACCAACATGGGTGTGCGGCCTAGGTCGGCTAGCTGGCTTGCGGATTCTTCAAGCGAGTCAGCGGAGACTTGAGCGTCGGTGAGCAGCTGGACGTTGCCGATCAAGAGTTGCTTGCCGTCGACGACTGCTCGAATTCCCTTGCCTGTCACAGATTCAAACTCGCTCGCCTCAGGCAAATCGATGTTGCGATCTTTTGCCCCGTCAACAATCGCTTGGGCGAGGGGGTGTTCCGACATACTCTCAGCTGCGGCTACCAGTTGCAGCATCTGTTCTTCACTGACCCCGCCAACCGCAATCACATCAGTGAGCTTCGGTTGGCCTGCTGTGATCGTCCCCGTCTTGTCAAGAATGATCGCATCGAGCTTGTGGGCTGTTTCCAGAGCTTCGGCAGAACGGATCAAGATGCCTTTTTGTGCACCCTTGCCGGTCGACACCATGATCGATAGGGGAGTGGCCAGTCCGAGCGCACACGGGCAGGCAATGATTAAGACGGCGACAGCAACGACGAGACCGAACGTCAGACGAGGGCTTGGCCCGAACAGGAACCAAATGTCGAAAGAGACAATTGCGATCAGCATGACTATCGGGACAAAGTAGCTCGAGATCATATCGGCCAGGCGCTGGATGGGAGCCTTGGAAGCCTGGGCTTGTTCCACCAAGCGGATAATTTGAGCCAGCATGCTGCCTTTGCCCACTCCAGTGGCCCGCAGCTGAAATGCCCCAGTCTGGTTGATCGTGGCGCCGATTACCGTGTCGCCAACATCTCTGGTAACGGGCAGTGACTCGCCGGTAACCATTGACTCATCAATGGTCGAGCGTCCTTTGACTACTTCGCCATCGACCGGGATCTTTTCGCCCGGGCGGACAACAACTACGTCACCCAATTGAACCTCGTCGATCGAAACGTCTGTCTCGACTCCGTCTTTGAGCACTCTGGCTGTGCGGGCCTGTAAGCCGATCAGCTTGCGAATCGCCTCGCCCGTGCCTGCCTTGGCCCGAGCTTCGAGGAGGCGGCCCAACAGAATAAGCGTAATGATCGTACCGACTGCCTCGTAGTAGACAGCATGCAGCTCGAGCGGGAACAGGCCAGGAACCACTGTGACCAGGACGCTGTATCCATAAGCGGCCACTGTTCCGACAGTTATCAACGTGTTCATGTCGGCACTGCGGTGGGCAAAGGCGAGCCAGCCCGTGCGGTGAATGGGCCATCCGCAATAGAACATCACCGGTGAGATTAAGACGAATTGGAACCAGGGATTCAACAAGATTCCTGGCACCCAGGCCTGGCCAAACACCTCGTGGGTCATGACCGCCAGTAGCACTGGCACAGTGAGGATCGCCCCAACGAGAACCCGGCGGAATAAGTCCTTGATTTCTGCCTTGTGGGCAGCTGCCTCGGTGTCTTCGGTAGCGAGAGAACCGGGCTCGAGACGCTCGTCCACGTGGTAGCCGGTTGATTCGATCTTGCCTTTGAGCTCTCCGGTCGTGGTCATTTGGGGGTCATAGCTCACGTGCACTCTTGAGGCGCCATAGTTGACATCAGCTGAATCGACACCCGGGGCGTGATCCAGGGCGGATTCGATGTTCACTGCGCAGGTCGGACAAGCCACGCCACTATCTCGAATACGAAACTCGGCCTCGTTCATATCGGCCGTTGCAATCGTCGGACCTACACCTACGGCTTGGGCAACTTCGTGGTGGGCATGATCGTGATGTGCCTGCTCGACGGATGTGGCCGACTGGCCGGAAGCGGCGGCCTGGGCTGGTGCGTCCGAGGGGCTAACGGAGGATGACTCGGACCCCGGTGATTCCACGATCAAGGTTCCGTGCACCATGTTCATGCCACACGCGAAATCGAATTCGCCGGCCGTGTCGGGCGATAGCTCCACGACGCTCTTGCTGAACGCCGGGAGGGATTTGCTCACCTGGAAGTCGGGAAACACCACTCGAGAAGTGCAATCGCCCGCTTCTTGACGGTCAAAAACTAACCGGAGCGGAACACCTTGGGTCACCTTAATCACATTCGGCGAGTATCCGCCCTTGACCACAATGTCGACATTTTGAACACCACCGAACAGCGAGGCTTGCCGCGCTCGCTTGGGCCCAAAAAAGAAATACACCAAAAACGCGATCAACATGACGCTGGTCGCTAGCACAACTATGTCCATGACCGCGAGGGTAGTCGCAATTTGCTCGATAACTAGCGCGTGTCCCCCGTCATCGTGAGCCCTGGCGCTGAGGGCGCAGTTTGTTCGATAACTAGCTTGCTCATCCCTCGTCATCCTGAGCCCTGGCGCCAGCCAGGGCGTGAGGATCCATTCCGTTGGGGGTTTGGGTTTACGTTGGTGTTGGTCTTTTTTGGTTTCGTTGGGGGTTTGACTTTCGGCGACTAGATCTTGGGTCTTCGTTGGTGTTGGTCTT
>JBCKKC010000048.1:0-13722 GCA_038904395.1 Acidimicrobiia bacterium
AGCAGTCTCTGATTGCCTGTTGGCTGGTATGTACCGGAGCTGCACGTATCCAAGACTCAGACGCCCGCAACTCCGTAAGATCTTTACACTGCGCCCCAAAACCCGGCGACTTACCCGTCATCCGGTACGCTGTCTCGCGTTGCTCACGAGCCAAATTGTAGACACACCGAGTGACCGCAGTGAACTCCTGCGCCTTCTGGGCCTGCTCCTCTGTAAGTTCGAGACGAAAACGACGGCCCTCAAACATTCATGCCGCCCGCTTCTGATTCTCAACATAAGCCTTCACCACCGATAACGGAGCGCCACCCACAGTAGAAACAAACCAGGAGCGAGTCCACAAAGTGCGCATCCTGCACAGATGGCCGAACTCCTGACGTAGCAACCGAGACGATCGACCTTTGATCATCTGCATGAACTTCGACAGCGGAACGGACGGTGGAACCTCTGCCAAGAGATGCACATGATCGGGCATCACTTCAACCTCGATGATGCCCACGCCAAGCTCTCCACAAACATCGCCGATGATCTCTTTCAAACGCACATCCACCCCATCAGCCAACACCCGCCGCCTGTACTTCGGACACCAGACGAAATGGTATTTAGTTGAGAAGACTACATTGCGGGTCGACTGGTACCTCATGGCAAGCATTATCGCTCAGGGGTGTGACAAAAACCAGCCTTCAAGAACAGAAAAGAAAAACAAAAAGATAACCGCCTACAGCGGTTGGCTGCTCACCCAAAGCTAAAGCATTGGGCTTGCGCAGCCATTTCGGTCAGGGCTCAGCCTTCTCTAGGATGAACCATGTTGTCGGGACGGACATGGCGATCGAAATCGTCGCCAGAGAGAAGGGCTAGTTCGATGGCAGCCTCACGTAAGGTCATGTCGTTCTCCAAGGCATGGTGGGCGATACGGGCTGCGTTGTCGTAACCGATGTGAGGGGTGAGGGCTGTGACGAGCATGAGCGAACGGTCGAGATGCTCGGCGATTCGGGCCCGGTTGGCCTGCAAACCTTTGATCGCATGCTCGGCAAAGGATCGACAGGCGTCAGCGAGGAGATCGACAGCGTCCAGAAAGTCATGGATGATCAGGGGCTTAAATACGTTGAGTTCAAAGTTTCCGAGTGAGCCAGCCACGCTAATCGCCATATCGTGACCAATTACTTGGCAACACACCATCGTTACTGCTTCAGATTGGGTCGGGTTCACCTTGCCGGGCATTATCGATGAGCCTGGCTCATTGGCGGGCAAAATCAATTCGCCCAGGCCACTGCGTGGGCCAGACGCCAACCAGCGAATATCGTTTGCGATCTTCATCAAAGAACAAGCCAGCGTTTTGAGCGCTCCACTGGCCATGGTCATGGCATCGTGCGCAGCAAGGGCAGCAAATTTATTCGGGGCAGGCACGAAAGGCAGGCCGGTCATGTCCGCAATCTTGCTCGCCGCAAGGTCGCCAAATCCGGCGGGTGCGTTCAATCCAGTACCGACAGCGGTCCCACCGATTGCCAACTCGTAAAGTCCAGGCAGAACCATGTGGATTCGGTCGATGTCGGCATCAAGCTGGGCCACATATCCGGAGAACTCCTGGCCGAGGGTGAGAGGCACGGCATCTTGCAAATGCGTGCGGCCAATCTTGATTATGTCTTTGAATTCATCGACCTTGATTTGCAGAGCGTCCCTCAAAGCCGTCACGCTCGGTATAAGAGTGCCGTCGAGTTCTTGCGCGGCCGCAATGTGCATAGCCGTCGGAAACGTATCGTTTGACGACTGAGACATGTTGACATGATCGTTCGGGTGGATCGGATCCTTGCTACCAAGCTCTCCACCAGCCAACTCGATGGCACGATTAGCGATCACTTCGTTGGCGTTCATGTTGGTCTGAGTGCCGCTGCCGGTCTGGAAAATTCGCAACGGGAAGTGATCGTCAAGGTTCCCATCGATGACTTCGTCCGCAGCTTGAGCAATGAGATCGGCTCGGCGTTCGTCGAGAATACCCAATTCCTGGTTGGCGAGAGCCGCTGCCTTTTTCAAGATTCCAAAACTGCGAATCATCTCGCCGGGCAGATAGTGGTCACCAATGTCAAAGTATTTCAGAGAACGTTGAGTCTGTGCACCCCAGTAACTATCTTTGTGCACGTCGATCTGACCCATGCTGTCGGATTCCGAGCGGGTGTTGCCGGCCGTCGCCGAGTGGGGCTTGGTTTGATCCAACTTGGACACTCGAGACATTTGGTTCCGTCCTGTCGTTAGATTCCGTGTCAATTGTTGCGCTCGGGGGGACCCACAATGTCCAATACTTCCACTGGTACCGGAGCCATGTCGACTCGCGGCTATCAAGGCCCAACCAGCCTCAGGAAAGAATTCTCAGGGCACTATCATTCGTTGTGCCATCGCCCAGTTGACCATACTGGTTTCGCCCCCAGCCTGAAAACCCAGCGGGTCCATTCACGCACACATGTCCAAAACCAACGGCGAGCGCGTCAACCTTCGCCGGAGTTGTGGATCGTCTACGTACTTCGGTTGCTAACTTGTCATCGTAAACAATGATCTCCCGCGTGGGGGTGGGAGGTGCCTGGCCAAACATCCTGCCGAACGTTTGGCCACTCGGCTGCTGGGTAGCAACAGCGGACAATACCTGTCCGAAGCCCCAGCAGAAGATTTGGCCATTTGCCTTGAGCGCACACGATTTGGAATTGCCCGCAGCAATAACATCAATTTCATCCATTGCCCCTGCCGTTCCTCGCAGGTCCGCGACGAGCGTGTGTGATTGGCTACCTCTTAGGGCATTTGCGTCATGGGGTACTACTTGTTGAGCCACTACAGGATGACGGCTATCCACCCGAGTGCCATTTCCAAGTTGGCCTGACCCATTCCACCCCCAACACAACACCTGGCCCTGATCGTGAAGCGCGCATGAGTGGCTGCCCCCAGCGGTGATCGCCACTATTCCGCCAAGTGGCGTTGGCGGCGTCATTGGTCCCCGGCGTTGGGCAGAGGATTGAGGTATCGGAGTTGGTTCAAGCACCACCGGAGACGGAAGTGGGCTATCTGCACTCGATTGAGTGCCCAGCTGACCGAAAATGTTTCGCCCCCAGCAGAAGGCGTGTCCGTCGAAACTGACAGAGCACGTGTGGTTTTCGCCGGCGGAAACGGCAATCCGGCCTCGAAACATGCCCGCGGATGGCGGCTGAACCCGACTTGGCGTTGCACTCTTTTGGTCACTTCCGTTGCCAAGCTGACCGAAATCATTCTTACCCCAGCAGAACACTTCTCGGTTTGAATCGATTGCACACGAATGAAAGCCGCCAGCCGTGATAGATACAACGTTTTCTAATGGCACCTGGACCGCCGTTGCACTCTTGGAACCTCCATTGAAGCCGAGCTGACCTGAGTCATTGTCGCCCCAACAGTAAACCCTACCGCCGACATTGAGAGCGCATGAATGGTATCCACCAGCTGCCACCGCTACAACATCGGAAAGATAACCGCCACTACCCTTTTGCACCTTAACAGGTTGGCGGCTGTCTGCAGTGTCGCCACGGCCCAATTGACCAGCACCATTAAAACCCCAGCACTCCACCAGTCCTGCAGCATCGATTCGGCATGAGTGTAAGTATCCGGCAGCAATCGATTGATTCGGCATGAAGGTGGCACCGCGGGTGTCCGGTTGGCTAGCAGTCCCATTCATCTTCGCTGCATAAAGCCTTGCCCAGGCCATATTCGTGCCTGTCAAGTTGGCGTCAGTCATGTCGGCATGCGAAAAATCGACTCCTGCCCCGGTTGCATTCAGGGGACCTGCCATGTCATTACTGTTCGACAGATTTGCACCGCTCAGGTTGGCCCAGCGGAAGCTTGCACGAGGACTTCCTATGCGGGGAACTTGCCTTCTCGCTCCCATCCGTGGGGACCGAGACTCACCCGTCCCTGGGTCAGTCATGGTCACACCCAAAATTGCATCTGACAAGTCGGCACGCTCGAGGTCGGCTCGATCAAAATTCGTGCCCAGAGCCCGCATTCTCGTAGCCCTGACTCTCCTCAGATTGGCGCCTGCGGCATTTGCCAACGACAAGTCCGCTTCAATCAGGCTCGCGCCCGTCATATCAGCCTCGCCCAGGCTCGCTTGGTTGAGACTGACCCCATCAAAGACTGCTCCGGCGAATTTGCCGTCGACGAACTTCGTATTGGTAAGTTTTGCCCGCTTAAAGTTCGCTCCGCCAAAGTCACCACCGATGAAGGTCGATCCCGTAAAGTCGGCATTCTCGAAATTCTCATTGGGAAGAACGACCTTGTCGAAAGTCGTGTTTCTGCAGACAGTCTTGAGGTCATCAGTGGGAGTCCTAAACATACAAGGCGGGCTGGTTCCTGGAATCACCACACCATCGGGGAAGGGTGCCGCCTGAGCCGGCCCTGCAAGCAAGGGACTTATGCCACCAGCCACTAACAACAAGCAGAGAAATGGTTTGACCAAAAACTTCACAATTAGACGCCTTGCCAGCTGAATTACGGCCACGCCGAGACGTGCGGAATGCAGGCAACATTAATAGATCCAGGCCCGTAGTTGCCAAAATCCATGCCCTCGATGAGTAGCCAAGGGGTGTCACAACGATTGTCATTGCGAGGAACGAAGCAATCCAGGCTTTGCTGTGTTGCGACGCGAAGCGAGCAATTCAAAATGGCTCGACCATGCTGCTAATGTCTTGCTCGCTCCGCTCGCAGAATATTTAAAGCCTGGATTGCCACGCCCTGTCAAAGCCCAGGGCTCGCAATGACGAAACGAACCCCTTGAATGGTTACCTCTACCGAGGCGTGTCTATCGGCAATGCGGCGGGATTGCTAGCATTGCTTCCGTCATTCCAATTCATCCGGGCTTGCCTGGACTTTCCCGGCCCTGCGTTTCATAATTACTCTTCATTCTCTTCTGATGCCGCCGATTCCGAACATGTGTAGGAGAAACACTCAATGTCAGATCGAGCCAGCCAGCCCGATTCATCGCCGGCACGATCTGGCCTTGCCCTTTTGGCACTGATCCTGGTGGCGGCTGTTGCCAACATGAACCTTTCTGTGGCCAACGTTGCCCTGCCTGCCATAGGTAAAGCGTTCGACGCATCACAGACAATGACCAACTTGATAGCGATCGGCTACTCGCTAGGGCTGGCGACCTCGGTGCTATACCTGGGGGCGGTGGGTGACAGGTACGGCCGCAAGATGATGCTAGTTCTCGGTACGGCCCTAGCCATCCCGATGTCTCTCTTGGCAGCGTACGCCCCGTCGGCTGAAGTACTCTTTGTCGCCCGGGTGCTGGGCGGACTGGCAGCCGGCATGGCGTATCCGACCACACTCGCCCTGATCACGGCCCTATGGTCAGGGGCGAAACGGACACGCTCGATCGCTCTCTGGTCGGGCGTCGGAGGGGCGATTATGGCACTGGGTCCGGTCCTGGCCGGAGCCGTGTTGGAGTACTTCTGGTGGGGATCAGTCTTTCTCTTGACACTGCCACTTGCCGTTGTTGCGCTCATCTTGGCGATAGTGCTCGTGCCCTCACATGTCAACGAGACCAGCGAACGGGTCGACAACCTGGGCGGAATCTTGTCAGTTCTCATGGTGGCAGCACTCGTACTCGCCATCAACTTCGCGCCCACACCAGGCAAGGGCGCTACCGCCATCGCCTTGGGCATCCTTACGCTTGCGGTGGGTGGGGCCTTTGTGATCCGCCAACGCCGGGCCAAGTCTCCCCTCTATGACCTACATGTCGCCGGCCGCAGGATCTTCTGGGTAGCGGCCTGTGGCGGAATTATCGTCTTCGGCTCGTTGATGGCGGCCCTCTTTGTCGGTGGACAATTCCTCCAAAACGTACTGGGCTATTCGACTTTCGAGGCCGGCACGGCTGGGATTCCTGCCGCGATTCTGATGGTTCTCGTTGCACCGTCTTCCGCGAAGCTCGTCGACCGATATGGGTCCCGCTTTACGCTCTTGGCCGGATATTTGTTCTGCCTGCTTGCCTTCATCACAATGCTCGTGTTGTTCAATACATCAACCCCGTTCTGGCAGGTATGTATGGCGTACGGATTCATGGGTATCGGAATCGGACTGGCCGGAACACCAGCATCTCACGCGTTGACGGGCTCGGTTCCGGTTGATCGAGCAGGCATGGCCTCGGGCACCGCGGACCTGCAACGAGACCTTGGCGGCGCAATCATGCAATCGATCCTTGGGGCGTTGCTTTCGGCCGGCTATGCCACTGCTGTCGCTGGGGCGATCTCTTCGGCCCCGGCCTCCACCCAACAAATGATCACCAGTAACGTGGAAAATCAGCTAGAAAAGTCATTCGCCGGCGCGGCCAGTATTGCCGAGCAATATCCGGCCTACTCAAGCCAAATCATCAGTGCTGCCAAAACGTCGTTCCTTCAAGGGGCAAACTGGGCATACGTTGCCGGCATCGTTGCCGTATTGATCGGCGCAGCTTTAGCCTTCACAATGTTTCCCAAAAGAGAACGAGAATTGGAATTGCTCAAGCAATACCACCGCGAGGATGCGGCTGCAGTAGGCGCCTGAGCCTTTTTGCGGGGGTCAAGGCAACCATCACTACTCCTCCGTCATTGCGAGCCCTGGGCTTTGACAGGGCGCTGCAAACCGGGGCACCCCGGTCGCCCCGAATGACAGCGAGCAATTTAAATGGATCGAAGATGTGAGTTGGGCTGCGGCTTCGCCACAGATGGATCCTCACGGTCGGCTGGCGCCTCCCTCAGGATGACGGGAGGGGGTGGCGAATGGCTACATCCTATAGGTACGAGGTAATGATTCGTCTGGCGCCTCCCTCAGGATGACGAGAGTGGGGCTGAATGGTTACGTCAGAGACCAGCTTGTCCATACTCCTCCGGTCCAGCCACTGTCGGAACCTGCCAATTCGGGCTGGCTGAGGCTTGGCGCAATAGACGCAGCATAACTTGGGGATCGCCTAACCGTCGGCGGAGTTCTCGCTCGAGGCCAGCAATCGGGTAGAGATTTTGGGGTGCTCGGGGATCCTTGTGACTGCTTGATGCGTACTGGACGATATGAGAGGCGGCCATATCTGCCAGTTTTGAAACCTCCCGCACAGGTCGGTCAGCCGATGCCTCGCACCGGACTATGCCAGACCAAGCGTGGCTACTCGCCCCGGGCAAACGCAAGTACCACGAGAACCGACTCCAGGAAGTTGTTGTGAGAAACAGGGGCGTACGCTCGCCGGCGGCTAACTCTCCGATCACATCAGACACAACGGGAGGAAGATAGGCAACCTGATGGGTCTTCACGTATCCCACCGCGTTCTGGGGATCGTTGTTGCCAGAAAGTGGCCCATCGATCACGATCAGGTCAGCATCCTCAGACTCTTGAGCCACTCTGCGTTCCAGCGACCCCATCCGACGTTGCAGGTGCACCGGGAGCTGGTCATCGGTATCGCTAGCCACGATGTAGGGGGTATAGGTGGCATGTCGGGTAACGATTGCTTGGGTATCGACACAGCTCGAAAATAGGCTCCGCTCTAACGCTACGGTCGAGATGCGAGCCCGGCCGTCGCAGCACACCACTCCCGCCGCATACGAGGCACAAATTCCCGGAGTTGCCATGTTGGTTTTGGCATCGGCACCCGAAATCCACACACGGGCGTCAATGCGTCTTACGCCGTCGATAAAAAGTATCTTCGTGACTCCGCTCGGATGGGGCCCTTTGAGTGTCGAACCGCTGGCGTGCTTGGGTACGACCGGTTGCCAATGTTTGGCGTCACATTCGACGTTCACATCCACAGCCATATTGCTGGGCGCCATGGGAGCATCTTGTGATGACGAGGAGTAGTCGGGTGCCCAAGTTTCAACGCTAAAATTCACACGTCTATCCTTTCGATCCGGGACGAAAGCGGCCCCTTGATGACCTCAAAGCGCACCGGCACGCGATCAGCAATTTCACGCACATGACTGACCAGCCCCACGATACGCCCGGCCGCCCCAAGCTCCTCGATAGCAGCAGCGACAGTATCAAGGGTCTCGGCATCAAGCGAACCAAAGCCCTCATCCAGAAACACAGCATCAAGGCGAGCCGAACCCTTCGTAGCTAGCTCTGCAATCCGGTCGGCCAGCGCCAGAGCCAGGGCCAGTGATGCCAGAAAGGTTTCGCCGCCAGAGAGCGTGCGCGCTGAGCGCACCTCGTCGGCATTACGATGGTCGACAACCATAAAATTGCCCGACTTGGCATCGAGCGCAAGGGAATATTGGTGATTCGTTAACTGACCCAGGACTTCGGTAGCGCCGCTGACAAGCAAATCGAGCGCCTCGTCGAGCAACCACTTCTCAAAGCCCTTGGCACCTAGATGGCGAGCCAGCATGCCCGCCAACTCTTGGGTGGTAGCGAGGGCCTTGGACTCTTCGACAAGGGCCGTTCTTGTGGCGAGTACATCATCTAATCGAGCCAGCTCGGCTCTTGCTTGAGCCAAGGCATCGACGCACGCGTCACGAGGGTCAGCGAAGTGCGGTAACTCCATTGCCAGGCCGGTCGCCAACGCAAACTCGCTGGTCACAGCGAGACCATTCGCTCGACAAGACTCGAGTTGCTCTCTGGCCATTTCCTCGTACCGCTGCTTGACAACCAGCCCTTGGCCGATCGCCTCTTGCATGCGTTGCTCTTGCTCGGCCATTGCTTCTCGAGCCCAATCACCAAGAGCGCTCCAGGCAAGGGCCAGGTCGTGGCGATCCACAGGTGGCACGGGCAGTCCCGATGCTGTCAACGAGTCACGTATCGTATTGAATTGGTGCCACGCGTCGGTTTCGCGTTGTGCCGCCTTGGCGAAACGCTGCTCAACGGTCTCGCGGTCTTTTCGGGCCGAGATCAGTGCCTTGCGCGCAGACTCTATCGCTTGTTCAAGCTTCGTAACGGCATCGAGTCGTTCGTTGAGGACTGTCGCTTCCGGCAGCCTGGACAACCTTTCTTTCAATCGCTCGAGGTGCTCCTCGATTGCCGCTAACTTGCCGGCCACTTGTGCCGCACGCTGATCGGACTGTTGACCCTCACTCACGGATTTTGTGAGCACGAGGTCCGCGGCTTTTGCTTCTTTGCGGGCTGCGTCCAGGTCTGGTACTGCCCTAAACTCAGGCACACTATTTACAACTTGCCGACAGACCGGACATTCTGCACCCTCTTGCAGACCCTCCAGTAGGGCATGGGCCCGGTTTTCAAGCACCACCAAGTCGAGTGCGGCCACAGCTCGATCACGGGCCCCTTGGGCTGTCTCGATTTCCTTGGCTGCCTTGCCGGCAACGTCTTGAGCCTCTTTGAGTGCCTTTTGGCCCCGTCCAACAACGGCAGTTTGTTCTTGCATCTCACGCCACAACGACAGCATTTGATTTAGCTCTTGTCGACTCGAGCTATCCCTGAGCTGGCCCTCGAGGTTCTCCAGGCCCTCTTGGGCGCTTTGTACGGCTTGCTCAACGCTCGATCGCCCCTCACTCTGGGCCTTTAGCTCGGTCAGGAGAGACTCGAGATCTCCGGGTTGACTTGCTTTTTTGAGTGTTGCCAGCCTTGACTCGGCTGCATTGAGAGCAGACTTGTGGGTATCAAATTCGGAGCGCACCTTGAACATGCTCGTCCGCTGGTCCTCGATACTGATTCTCAGTGTCTCCAGGGATGCGATACGTTTGTTTAGAGCCTGTCGGTCATCTTGGCCTACAGAACCCAATTGCTTAATTTGGTCATCGATGCTTTGGCTGCGCATCTGGGCAGCGGAGACACGACTGCGGGCCAGACTGGCCATCAGCTCGTAGACGCCTAAGTCCAAGAGTGACACCAGTGTGTCTTGTCGATCACGAGGCTTGTCATGCAAAAAGCGAGCGAAGTCGCCTTGTGGCAAAACCACACACTTAGTGAAATGGCCAAAAGTAAGTCCAACCAGTTGCTCAACTGCTGCGGTGACGCTATCGGCATCTCCCGCCATCACCGTCGATGGCTCATGCTGCTCATAGGATTGCCACTGTTCGAGACGTGCCTCTTTTGTGGTAGCTCCCAGGCCGGATTTCTGACGCCGCACAACCCGCACAACCGTATATCGCTGCTGGTCAACGGCAAAATCTAACCGGACCCGACACTCGATTTTGCCTTGGGAAATGACCGGCGCAACAACCCGTTTGTCTTCGTAGCGCACAACCGAGCCATACAGAGCAAACGTGATGGCATCAATAACGCTTGATTTGCCCGACCCCGTTGGTCCCACAAATGCAAACAGGTCAGCGTCCGAGAAATCAACCACTGTCGATTCTCGAAAGGAAGTAAAGCCACACATTTCTAGCTCAAGAGGACGCATATACTTCCTCCAGCACTTCGTCAAACAACTTCAACAACGAGTCATCAGTCGCTCCCGTTTCCGTAAGATACTGGGCGAACAACTCACGCTCCGACTTGTCACGTCTCGACTCCAGGCCCTCCCGACTAGCGGCAGTGTTACGTTCCGACTCGACAACGATGTCAACCGCATTTGGAAACAGCTCTCTGACTCTGTCTGCGAGACCCGGCTGTGGTTTCTCTCGCACAAACACTCGCAGATAGTCAGTGGGTACTTCTCGGCTTGGTTCTGTTTCATCAGACCCCGAGTCCGAGTCCGAAACTGAGTCCGAGGCCGATACTGGGTCCCCACTGTCCACAGCGATACCCTCAACATCCAATGACAGTTCAGCCGACAACGCTCCGTCGGCCCCGCCACCATTGACCAGCGCCATTTCAGCAGCAAACGCCTCTAACTCCGCCAGCGTCCCCCTGATCGTGCGCAGCTTATGGCCAGATGCCAATGGTATTTGCGAGACTTCGGCAGGCCTATTCGCTGCAACGTCAATAAGCAAGACCGACTTTTCATCTTCGGTCTCGCCAAAATCGAGCTGCAACGGGGAACCGCAATACCAAACCGGACAAGCCGCTGCGAGTTTTTGGCTCCGATGCAAATGCCCCAGAGCGACATAATGAGCATTCCCAGGAAATGCCGTCGCGCTCACGCAGTAATCGAACACCGTGTGCGCGCCGCGTTCACCACCCCCCATGTTGCCACCCAACACCATCAGATGGCCAACAACGAGGTTGACTGTGTCGGAACGGAACTCTTGACAGAGAAGGTCGACGACACGCGAAATGCGTTCCTCATACTTTTGGCCGTGCTCAAACGCTTCAAGCTCCATAAGGTCGGTTGCCCGCACGATATTGCGTTGCGACTGGAACGGAATGAGAGCAATCAAGGCAGTTTCACCGCCATCGGTGGTTAGTTCGACAACACCACCATCTTGCGCTCTGGCCAGTTTCGAGCAGACAGTCACCCTGCCTAGGTCTAGCAGTGGCGCTACCGCCTCGAGTCGCCGCTCATTGTCGTGGTTGCCAGAGATGACCACAACCCTGGCCCCAGAATCGGCCAGGTCTAGCAGCGCTTGATACACGACTGCTTCAGATTCGGGCGATGGCGTAGCAGTGTCGAAAAGATCGCCGGCCACGAGAACAATGTCAACTTGTTCTCGTCTCGCAACTTCGGCAATTTCGGCGAGGACCTGCCGGTGTTCGTCTGCCCGGCTGCGTCCCCTTAGGACCTTGCCCACATGCCAGTCCGAAGTGTGAAGAATTTTCATCTGTTGCCTTCTGTCCGAATCGAGTCCAATATCATGCAGCGCCTGCCCGTGAACCGGAGAAATCCAGATCCGGTCCTGATCCGAAACATCATAGATCGACAAGCCCTTCGAAGGGGTCGCCCTTTTCGGATTCGGGCAGCGACGGATTCGCTCCCGCCTCTGAGGCTCTCGTGGCCCAAGCGGGGAAAGGGAACTGGGTGACAAGTGGCACCGGAAGCTCCGGCTGAGTCAACAGCATCGTGCCGGGCTTCATGATTGTCGCCCGCTGGCGCTGCACTGCCGGCAAGAAGCCATACTCATCACGTCCGGCTTCGGCGGAGTCCAGTCGCCCGACCACCCGTATTGCGGAGTTTGCGATCAGACGCCTCTCTACCTCACTGGCCGTCTGTTGAGCACCAATCAGAATGATGCCCAACGATCGACCGCGCTCTGCAATGTCCAACAAGATGTCTTTGATAGGACTGGAACCATCTCGGGGTGCATATTTGTTGAGTTCGTCCAAGACGATGAATTGGAGCGGCCTACATGTGCCCGCCATCTCTTTAGCCAAAAACGCTTTGCGTAAAATCACGCCGACCACAAAACGTTTCGCTCTGTCGTTGAGATTATGCAAGTCGACGACCGTCACCTGGCGGTCAAAGTCCACCCGATGCTGCCCCGGATTAGCGACATCTGCCCGCACCAAAGCTTCAACGTGTGGCACAGCAGCAAACAAGCGACGCACAAACGCGTTGACGGTTCCCAGACCCATGCGCGACCCGGCCCAAAGATCAAAGCTTGCCTCTTCGGGATCAAGCCGATCCTTGATGAAGTTTGCCAGACGTGGGAATGTACGAATGCTTTCGCCCTCGATCATCACTCCCCCATCGTCAAGAGCTGTTGTTGCTTCCTTGAGGCGAGCCGTCACGTTTTGCACAACCATCGTGTACTGCTGACGATCGTCTTCGGCATCCGCGAAAAGAAACGGTAGAAGAGCTTGATCACAGAACTCATGGAGGGTCCAGAAGAACGAATTCACGCCAAAGGTTCTGCTGGCAACGTCAGGTACTGCAGCATCGCTCGATTTGCGCGGGGGCGCAAAGATAGACACGCTCTCGAAAGCATTCGGCTTGAGGCCCAGCTTGCGGTAGCGCTCGGGTTCTGAGTCCGGCAATGCCGTGTTGCGATGATCCAAGAACAACAGGTCTTCGCCCTTTACGTTGAAGATGAGCGCCTTGGTGTTTAGCGCTTCAGTGCCCAACACCCCTGAATTGAACAAGCTATACAAGAGAAACGTGGCATACGTGGTCTTGGTCGCCACCCCAGAGATACCACTGATGTTGACGTGGGCTCCACGAGTGCCATCGAGAAATTCTAGGTTGACGTATACCGGTTCGGCATCCCTGCTCAAACCTGCCGGCAGCCGCTTTTTCATGCCATCAAAGAACAGCGCCTGGTCACGCTCCTCAAGGCGAGCACGACGCACAAGTTGGCCTGGCAGAGGCGGCACAAATACCTCCGGCTCAAAACGAGTTGTCTGCACTAGCGCTGCTTCGCTCACCTCCGCTGGCAGTAAACCATCTTCGATCAGGAACACATCGCTGTCGAACCGGGCCCCTTCGTGCCGAGCTCTCACCTGCGAAACTACTCCGTAAATCTTTAGAGGGTCATGACCGGGCAATGTGCGCTCAAGAGCAACCACGTCATCGAGCTGCAGGTATGCACCACTCTTGACACCAACCCAAAACTCCAATGGAGTGGCATCTTCGGTGCCAATGACTCGACCAACATCATCAGATGATTCCGCTACGACATCTTCACGCACGTCCAGACTGCCAGTATCAATCTTCACTGCCGTAGCCTCCCTAGTAATGTGCAACTGTGTCGTTGACATGAAGTTAGCAATGGGGTGTGACATTTTCTGCCGAGGACTCCCAGGTAATTTCCGATAATCCTAAACTTGGATCCACCGATTGTGGGTGTTGGCGGTTGGATTTTTGGTCTGTAGTGGCTGTGAGGCAGTTTTTGTGGGTGGGGGGGTTTGAGGTAGCGCGAAATGTTGGTGGGGTTGGGTTGGTTCTCTAATTTTGAGTGATTGGGGGCAGGCGGTGGCATGGCTGAA
>JBCKKC010000049.1:0-13433 GCA_038904395.1 Acidimicrobiia bacterium
GTGAGCGCGGTGCGAAACATTCTCAACAACATTTGATTCAATAAAGGATGGGCAGGAAATAATGCTTAGAACTCATACTTGTGGGGCTCTGCGTGAGGGCGATATCGATCAGCAGGCCACTCTGTGCGGATGGGTGGATTCAATCCGTGACCACGGAGGCGTGCTCTTCATCGATTTGCGTGACTATTCGGGGATTACGCAGCTTGTCATTCACCCCGAAGATGCCGCTCACGCGTTCGAGATCGGCGAGTCTGTGCGCAACGAATTTGTACTCAGCGTCGATGGCGCTGTGCGGGCTCGACCCGAAGGGACTGTCAACACAACAATTCCCACCGGCGGGATCGAAATTGGCGTTGACAAGATTTCGATTCTGAGCAAATCTGACCCGCTGCCCTTCGGCCTATCTGACGATATTGCTACCGATGAAAGCACTCGTTTGCGGTTCCGTCCCGTCGACTTGCGCAGAGCCCGACTGCAAAGAAACTTGCGTACCCGGGCCAGAGTGTTCGCTGCTATCCGTGAGTCGATGGCTGATCAGGGCTTTGTCGATGTTGAAACCCCAACGTTGATTAGGTCAACGCCTGAAGGTGCGAGAGACTACATTGTGCCATCCCGACAATCGGTCGGCGCCTGGTATGCCTTGCCGCAATCGCCTCAGCTGTTCAAGCAGCTCCTCATGGTGGGTGGCCTCGATCGCTACTACCAGATTGCCCGTTGTTGGCGTGACGAAGACTTACGTGCCGACCGTCAACCGGAATTCACTCAACTTGATGTCGAGGCATCGTTCGCTCAGGGTGATGACGTGAGAGGCTGGATCGAAGAGGCAATGGTCGCGGCGTTCACTGCTGCCGGTCGAGGCGATGAGGTCCAAGCCCCGTTCATGACGATGACCTGGCAAGAAGCGATGGACCTTTATGGCAGCGACAAGCCTGACTTGCGGGCCGGCCCACCCATCGTCGACGTCACCTCCGTTTTTGGCCGGACTGAGTTTCGGGCCTTCGCGGCAACAATCGAGTCCGGCGGCGCCGTGCGTGGCTGGTGTATGAGAGGTGGTGGCGACCGGGGCCGTTCCCAGATGGATCGTCTCGTCGAAAGGGCCAAAGAGCTAGGGGCCAAAGGGCTTGTCTGGCTAGTAGTTGAGCCCGACGGATCTCTTCGATCGCCGGTAGCTCGATTCCTGTCCGATGACGAAGTTGGGGCGCTCAAAAAGTCATTGGGTGCAGAACCGGGCGATTTGATCTTGCTAGCTGCCGACGAACCCCGTCTGTGTTCGCAAGTTCTCGGTCACCTGCGATTAGAGCTAGCGGCACCAGCAGGCCACAGCCCGGAAGCCACCCTCGCTCCATTATGGGTATTGGACTTTCCCTTGTTTGAGTCAAGTGCAACTGGTGAACCGACTCCGGCACACCATCCGTTCACGAGCCCAATCTTGGAAGACCTGGACAAGCTCGAAACCGCCCCACTCGAAGTGCGCAGCGCAGCCTATGACCTAGTGATCAATGGCGTGGAATTGGGCTCCGGCTCAGAGAGAATCCACGATGCCGTTTTGCAAGAACGTATCTTCGAGACGATGGGTATGGCTAGCGACGAGATTCATGCTCGCTTCGGGTTCCTACTAGATGCCTTTAAATACGGCGTACCGCCCCACGCAGGATTCGCTGTCGGGCTTGATCGTCTGGCCATGATCATTCTGGATGAGCCCTCAATCCGGGAAACGATTGCCTTCCCTAAGACCCAAACCGGTGCCGATTTGCTCACAGGCGCCCCAGCCCCCATCGACCCTCGCCAACTTGTCGACGTCGGTATTGCGCAGATCCCCGAGGCCTGAACAGCACCCAAACTTGTAGAGAAATTGAGGATTTGTTCGGGTTAAGCTGGTCCATTGCGTTTGGTGTCGTTCGCGGGGGCGACTGATGCCCTTCTATTAGTCCGGCATTCGTGCACGACTTATGAGGCTCATAGCGGCGAACGAACGAGACGCAACATAACGGACTAGCAAGGAGACCAATCCAGTAATGACGCTACTCAAATCTTCAGCCTTTAAGGTTGTCTCACGATCGTTGGTGGCTGCTGTCGTTACCGCAGGCATGTTGGCAGGCTTTATGTCGCCAGCTCGCGGTGATGGTGCAGCGACCTACTCGAGTATTGCCGGATCCAACGTAAACCTGCAGATCACCACGGGACCCGAATTGAATCGCAGGACGAACCCCGTAGACGTTGCGATCGCCGCGGACATCGTAACTATCACTACAGGGGCGTCCGGAGCTGTGGAAACTTTCTTAGCCGCCCCATCAGAGCTGCTAATTGGACCAGAGAACGAAGAGATTCTAGAAGGTTACGCCGGGCTGGAGACTTCTGGGGTTAGTGGGCAGATCACGAGTGTCGCTCAGGTAGTGACCTTGGCAAACGTCCGTTTTACGGTGGCTGGCACAATATTCTGTGGCGGAGCAAATGGAATTCCACCCGGGACTCATTTCCCCGTTGCTGGCGGCAACATTGTTTTCCAAGGCGGCGGCATTTCCGCTAACGGCGATGTGACATTGGTTGCTCGCGGTAACCTGGGCATGGTTGTTTGTAGTGACCGAGCACTAGTCGGGACACTGGGGATGCTCAACAACGTTCCTTTCACAATGACATTTGTCATGCACAAAACCGTAACTGCTGCAGCGGACGGTGGGATTCCTGCTGTTGTTGTTGATGCTTAGAGGTCGGCTAGATCGACAGATATCGGTTGACGATATGAGCAGTAAGGGAGCCCGGCCTGTGCCGCGGCTCCCTTACTCGTTCCGGGGAGTCTCAATCTGTGCCACCTTGTGTTGACGTAGGTCCTGGCCGGGTCCTTGTGTCTTTGCTGGCCGGACTTTGCTAGTTTTCGTGGATGAGGCAAAACCTGACTGTCGAGAAGTTGCAAGAACATGTTGTAATGACAGCGCGCAGTGCGGTAGTCGCTTTGTTCACAGCTAAGAACGTCGTTGGCAGTGAGATTATCGCGCCGATTATTTCACTCACTGGTGAGCCCGACGAATTGGTTGAAGCGCTCAAGAGGACTAGAGGCCAAGCTAGTTGGGTGCGGGTCTGGCGCGAGATAGCTGGTAGGCATGAGGATGCTGCCCAAGATTTAGGCACCGGTCGCGCCGGGCGCATTCGCCACATAAGGCTTGCCAGTTGTGCGCTCTCATTCGCAAACATAGGTCACAGCGATCCAGGTCTCTACCTAGCCGTCAACGAAGAACTCACTTCCACTCACACGCTGCTCCATGAGCTAGTCCACCCCAACTATGAGCGGGTTGCCATCAAGTTGTCTGAGGGTGCAGCGCCAGCGCTCTTACGGGTCCCTCAGAGTCATCACAGCGTGGTGCACAACGAAGCACTGGCGCCGGAGGATCGGAGTGGTGCAGCCGGCTCGGACCAATCTTTCCCGGTATTAGTGATTTTGCAAGGCTTGGAACGATCCAAAGAACTGGATTTCCAAATCGAAGCAGCGCTCCTCGCTCACGGGTTCGCCTGTCTTAGCGTTGACCAGCCTGGTGTTGGCGAGGCTTTGGCTCACGGGGTCACTCTCGATAGTCCAGCTCGGCTCGACGAATTTGCCGACGGCATCAGGAATCTCGTTGAAGCTGACCCTCGCCTCAACGCGAACAAGCTAGTTCTGTACGGCCACTCATTTGGTGGCGGCATGGCGCTGGCAATCTGTGACGCAGTAGGGGCAACTGCAATTGCCACCCTGGCGGCGCCGTTCGACATCGACCCACGTCGTATGCCGGTAGCCATGCGTAGACGCATCCGATTCGCACTCAGCGTGGAAACCATGCATGAAGCACACGAGCTGTTTGTGTCGGTCGGTATGGTTGCTCGAGTTGGCAAGATCAACGTGCCGCATCTGATCATGCATGGACGCAACGATTCACTGATCGACGTCAGCAATGCCTACAAGATTGCTCAACACACCGGCCAGGCCGACGTGAGGATTTTCCCCTTTGGCGACCACTCATGCACCGCCTATTCAAGTGCGATTTATCCGTTACTAGCCGAATGGGCACGTGACCACGTCGACTCCGATCCCCCTCTGCGGTGACACCGGATCATACGCCTTCTTGCGATCGAGGCGTGAATGGACAGCTCTGAATCTAGCTGGGCGAACAGTTCACGGGCGAGTCCTTTGGTTGATCCAGCGTCCGGCAAGATCAGCAGGTCGCGTGCTCGAGTCATCGCCACATAGAGGAGTCGTCGGGCCTCAGCTGCTGCCTTGGCGTCCTCACGGCTCTTTCTCTCTTCGAATCCCCCTGTTGTATACACATAGCCGTCACCTCCGCGGTAGCGAAAACTTAGCGTACGATCATCGGCGTCGACGTAAGCACGTGGACTCGATCGATGCTCGGTCGTGAGGTTGGCCAAGGCCACAACCGGAAACTCGAGCCCTTTAGCAGCATGAATAGTCATGATGCGGACGGCGTCGACAGATTCGGCAAGGTCAATTTCTTCGGGTGCAGCGGTGTCAGCGGTGCCGATACTGAGAGCCAGAGCGCCCGGGCTTTCGTCGCTGGCCGCGAGTAGTTCGATATAGCGTGCTACTGTGCCAGTTTCGTCCTTGTCGAGCCGGCGAGCGAAGTTACGACACAGCTCGATATTAGCGATGGCTGCGTCGCCGATCGCCATGGCGCTCACCAGTTTGCGGAGCTGAGTTTGGGCAACCACTTCGTCGATAAAATCGGCCAGCGACAGGTCGGCGGCTTGGACGGACAGAGCCGCGAGTAGTGATAATCCTTGTTGGATGCCCTCGGGTGCGGACGCTGGCGGCGTGACTGGGGGAGAGAATGTGGTGCCGGCCAGTCGGGCCTCGTAGAGCTCGCGATCGCTGCAACCCATCACGAAGGATCGCAATGCTGCGATTGTGGCGATTTCGCTATCTGGATTGCTGATTGCTCGCAAGACTTGCAGCAGTGCTTGCACCTCGGGCCGGTCGCAAAAGCGCTTGTCAACCTCGAGTTGCACGGCTATGCCGTGTTGGCGAAAGGTTGCAGCGTAAATATCGACATCAGTACCGGCCCTCAAGAGGACAGCGATATCGCTAGCTGGACCGCTGGATTGTTGAATTTCCCGGGCCAATAGGGTTGCTTCGAGCTGGCGCAGCTCTTGCTGGGTTTTCCGAATCTCGGTGGGGGACTGGCCTTGGGGCACGTCGGTCTCGTCGGCGATAGGCACGTCGGGTCTGAGCAATACGACCGATGGCATTGAGCGGGCACTGTCCGATCGTCCCGCAATTAACCCGGTGTTGGCCGGTTGCACGCCAGACTCCTCCACAAAGAGGTTGTCGAAAATACAATTGAACGTCGCGATCAAGTCCGGCGTCGAGCGAAAGTTGCGACGAATGGCAACTGTGCGATTGGCTCCGGTGCCATCCGTCCCGAAAATATGCGTTTTCACCCAGTCGTAGGTGGCCAAGTCGGCCTGGCGAAACCGATAGATCGACTGTTTAGGATCGCCTACCGCAAAAAGTCGACCCGGTTCCGGGCGCAAATCGCGCCAGTCTGTCTGGGCAAAGCTATTCGAGGTCAAATAGAGGAGCAGCTGGACCTGTCTGTGATCGGTATCTTGGAACTCGTCGATCAAGATTGTCCGGAATCGACCGTGGGCCCATCGGCGCACGTCCGGGCCGGTCCTGAGTAACTCGCACGCTGCGATGAGGAGATCATCAGGGGTGATTGCGCCGGTGCTATAGCGCTCGTCGGCTTGATCTTGAACGAACTCTTCAATTAGCGGAAGTAGGGCCTGTACCGCCTTAAGGCGCAACGCATCTTTGGCTCTGGTCCACGGGCCGCGCAGCTCACGGCACAGCTGGCGCTGTCTGGTGAAACTCGCTGGGTCGGGCCAAGCTGCCTTGGAATTGAATAGTCTGATCGCTTGTGGCTCGTGTGTCATGAACTGTTCAGCCGCTGTTGCGGGTAACCGTTCATTCCTCTCGTCATCCTGAGGGAGCGCAGCGACCGTGAGGATCCACCTGGGGCGAAGCCCCAGACCAACCCGCATGTTTGATCCATTTGCGTTGCTCGCTTCGTTCGCAGAGCAGTCTTGGGGACGGCGATGTCGCTCAGCGGTCGTGCCAGTTGATTCACGAGCCAGTGCCAGGAACTGAGCCAGGTTACGGATCTGTCGAAAGCTAGGGTCGTCGGATTTAGCGGTCCCGATACTCGAACTGGATTGGGCTTGCCGGCCAAGAGCGTCAAGCTCTTCGATAATGGGCCGGATCTCTGCCAGCCACGTTGACCAATCGAGCGAGTTGTCACTGTCGATCAGATTCAACGGAATCAGGTCACGTCTTTCATTGATATGCACAGCCAAGTCGAAGGCGATCTTGGCCGAGACGCCGGCCGAAACCGCTAGGCCGAAAACCTGTGGTGAAGATTGTGGCAGCTCAAGCCACCAACGCTGGAACCCGACTTCGAAGTCAGACTCCGCAACAACAGAATCGACAACTTCAAACTCTGCCTGCAACAGTCGCTGGTCGAGGTGGGCGACAGGGGCGCTGCGCAACAAGGTGGCGGCAAACGAGTGAATTGTTTGGATGTGGCAGCGGCGAAACTGGTAGATGGCATTGCTAAGTCGACGTTCGACATCGGCCGAATTCGTTTCTGCCTTTGCCTTGACCAGGGCTATTTTGACTCGTCCGGACAATTCTTGGGCTGCCTTGCGGGTGAAGGTAATGGCTGCCACACTACCGATGCCTTGTTTACCCGAAGCGATCAGGGAAACAATGCGGTCAACAAGCAGAGTTGTCTTGCCCGTCCCGGCACCCGCTTCAACTAGGAAGTTCCGGTCGAGGTCGCTCGCTACCAGTTGGCGTACATCGGCATCGTCTTGGTGAATCATTTAGGTAGCCATTCACCCCTCTCGTCATCCTGAGGGAGGCGCCAGCCGACCGTGAGGATCCAGCCTGCGGCGAAGCCGCAGATCCACCTACATGTTCGATCTATTTTGAATGAATGGTTACTCATTTAGCTCCGCGAAAGAGGGCTGGGTCCTTGGACCGCATGATCTGTTCAATTTGGGGGCCGCACACATCTTGAAAAGGGCAGGGCAGACAGTTGGCCCTGGTCGGGATGGGATGAAAGTCGCCGGCGGATAGGGCGTTAACGAGACCATGCAGCTGTTGTTTGAATTGCGTCTCGTCGTCGGCCAGCTGTTGGCCCGATAGCGAGATCCGTTTAAATTGGGCGGTTCTAGTGACTGACACATACTGGGCTAGACCCGCTTCGAGAGGCAGCCCGAGAATTTGGGCGGCAGCATACAGATAGATTGGCAGCGCAAGTCCCTGCCCGCTAGCACTAGCGATTTGGCCGGTCTTGTAGTCAACGACTCTGAATTGGCCTTTGGCGTTCACGTCGAGCCGGTCAATCCGGCCTCGAAACGCTACCGACCCATCACGCTGGCCAGCTGAATCGAGAAGATCAATCGATACGGGCGGATGAGATGGCTCCGGCGCCCCCTCCCAGTTCGGCGATGCTTCGGCCGGGAAACCAAAAAGTACCTCGAAGGCGTGTGGGCGCCAGCGAGTTTCGGGGTCCGGGCCGGCCCTCTCGGCCTCGGCGAGTTCATCGTCGTACCAGGTTGTGAGATCTTGCTTGAGCACTTGCTCGACAGTCGGCCAAGCCGGACGATTGCGAGATGGTGCCAGCGATTCCATTTGCCGGCAGTGGCGATCGAACGTGTTGTATAGATGGATGAGATGTGCGTCACGCCTGTCGAGTCGGGGCAGATCATCCACGAGGTCTCGCATGAATGACTCAAGGACCCGGTGGATTAGGGTCCCAATGTCGGCCTTGTTGTCGTCCGGGTCATCGCCGAGCGAGGGCTCGTCTACCTTCAACACGTGGCGCATGAAGTACTGGAAGGGGCAGCGAGCGTAGTTTTCCAGCCTGGTCGGCGATAGCACCAAGGGGCCCGACCTCGTTGCTGTGGCTAGGTTGCCATCGAATTCTGTGTAATGGCTGGTGTGCCACCGTGCCTGCCATGCCCCGAGCCCTCGTTGCAACCGAGCGGCCGTCTCGACTGTCGTAACATCTCGAATGTCGATCGCGCCTGGCTGGGAAGGTTCCATGGGCCACTATTCTGCCACGAATCGTCCTAATGAGCCGGTGTTGTCGCTACTCTTTGATGAATGCAGAAAGATATTGCCCAGATTCGACGTATCTTCATTGATTTTTTCGCTGAGCGTGGCCACCAAGTTGTGCCGTCCGCGTCGCTTATTCCCGTTGACCCGAGCTTGTTGTTGACGGCAGCGGGCATGGTGCAGTTCAAGCCCTATATGTTGGGTGACGAGCAGCCACCCTACCGGCAAGCCTGCTCTGTGCAGAAGTGTGCCAGAACTAGTGATATCGATATCGTGGGCACGACCGCCCGTCACCTCACTTTCTTCGAGATGCTGGGCAATTTCAGTTTCGGTGACTATTTCAAAGAGAAGGCGATTCCTTACGCTTGGGAGCTGGTCACTGAGGGCTTCGGCTTTGATCCGGACCGACTCTGGGTGACCGTGCACGAGAGCGACTATGAAGCTTTTGGTATTTGGTCTGATGTGGTCGGATTCCCTGAGAAGCGCATTCAGCGAGGCCAGGCCGATAACTTTTGGACTATGGGTGCGGCTGGGCCCTGTGGTCCGAGCAGCGAGATCTTCTTCGATAAGGGTATGGCTTACGGCGATGAAGGCGGCCCGATGGTCGACGACGAACGATTCGTCGAGATCTGGAACCTTGTCTTCATGCAGTACATCCAAGATGCCGACGGCAATGTTATCGACGACTTGCCCCAACGAAACATCGACACCGGCGCCGGGCTAGAGCGTCTTGCTGTTGCCCTCAACGAGCTAAGTTCAGTTTTTGATGTTGAGACCATCCGGCCAGTGTTGGAAGTGGGGGAGCGGGCAGCAAGGGTCCGATACGGCGACGACGATCGCACCGATACGGCCTTGCGCATTCTCGCCGATCACGGTCGGGCGGCAACTTTTCTGGTTACCGATGGTGTGTTTCCGTCGAATGAAGGTCGTGGATACGTGCTTCGGCGTATCTTGCGCAGAGCTGTGCGTGACGCCTGGATTCTAGGTATTGACGATGACATCATGGTGCCCCTCGCCGATGTGGTTATTGAGACAATGGGCGAGGCATATCCCGAGCTTGTAGGAGCCGCGGACGCCACCCGCGACATCTTGTCGAACGAAGAAGGCCGATTCCGCCAGACCCTCAAGGCAGGTATCAACCAGCTAGATACAGCAATTGAGGAAGCCTCAGCTGGTGTTGAGGTGGGCACGGCCCCGGTTTTGACCGGCGACGTGGCCTTCAAGCTGCACGATACTTTTGGATTTCCCATCGAGCTCACCGCCGAGATTGCTAGCGAACGCAATGTCGATGTCGATCAAGAGGGCTTTCGTACCGAAATGGAGGCTCAGAAGGACCGAGCCCGCGCCGCCCGCAAAGATACTGAGACGCCCGGGGGTACTGATCTGTTCCGCAGTATTGGGACCGAATTAGCCGACACCCTTTTCTTGGGTTACGAAACCACCCAGGCTGCTGGCCAGATTTTGGCTCTGGTCTGTGACGATGAGCGTGTCGATGCGGTTGAGGTTGAAGCCGAGTCGACGGTCAGGGTCGATGTCTTTGCCGACCAAACTCCGTTTTATGCCGAGCAAGGCGGCCAAGTTGGCGACACCGGTGTGATCACCACCGAAACGGGCACTCTAGAAGTTATCGACACGCGTTATGCCATGCCTGGCGTCATCGTGCACAAGGCCGTGCTCACCCAAGGTCGTATTGCTAGTGGACAGGAAGCCGATTTTGCCGTCGATACGGCTCGGCGTGATGGAATCCGCAAACATCACACTGCAACTCACATCCTCCACTGGGCATTGCGAGAAGTGCTTGGCGATCATGTGCGCCAGCAGGGTTCGCTGGTTGAGCCTGATCGTTTGCGTTTTGATTTCAGCCATTTCGCACCGATGACATCCGAGCAAATCGACGCCGTTGAGGCTCTTGCTAACCGTGAGGTGCTCACGAACGCATCTGTGAAGACTCTTGAAATGTCCAAAGAACAAGCTGATGAGCAGGGAGTGATCGCATTCTTTGGCGAGAAGTATGGCGAGCATGTGCGTGTGCTCGAGGCTGGTCATCATTCTCGTGAACTTTGTGGTGGCACTCACGTTTCAGCGCTGGGCGAGATTGGGCCAATCGTGATCGTGACCGAATCATCGATTGGGTCCAACTTGCGACGGATCGAAGCCTTCGCTGGCAACCAGGCTCTTACATATTTTCAGGGGCGACGTCGACTTTTTGGGCGAAATCTCCGAAGCGCTCCAAGCCAATCCGGACCAAGCCGTTGACCAGCTTGAACGGCGACTGAGTCAGCTTGCCAGCACACGCAAAGAGGTCGATGAGCTCCGCCAAAAACTATCAAGCGCTGGCGCTGCCGACCTTGTGGCCTCAGCCCAAGAACTACCCAACGGAGTGAAGTCTCTGGTTGTACGCCACGATGCAGCCGCAAACCCGAAAGAATTGCAACGGATCGCGCTCGATCTGCGCGGTCGCCTCGATTCTGCGGTGGTTGCGCTTGGAGCAAATTTTGACGGTAAGGCATCGCTGGTAGCAACTGTTTCGAAATCGTTGCAGAGCCAAGGCCTATCTGCTGCCGAAGTTGTCCGCGATGGGGCCAAGCTAGTGGGTGGCGGCACCGGCAAGAATGCTGATGTGGCCATGGCTGGCGGATCCAAGGGCAACGACATCGATGCAGCCCTGGCCCTGTGCCAGCAATATGTTCAGGCATGGACTTCATCTGCTGGCGGGAGCAAGACCGCTTGAGCGATGTGCGCTATCTGGGTGTGGACGTGGGGAAACGTCGTGTTGGGCTGGCATTATCATCCCAGGTGATGAACGAGGCTGGTGATCCCAGCTTTCTGGCCTTGCCGCTTGAGACGATCGAGCTGCCCAAGAAACTCGCCGACAAGCCTGAGCAACGATCCCGATTTCTCGTTGACCGCCTTGTCGAGAAGATTGATGAGTATGAAGT
The DNA here is from genome assembly GCA_038904395.1 of Acidimicrobiia bacterium. Classification (GTDB taxonomy): domain Bacteria; phylum Actinomycetota; class Acidimicrobiia; order UBA2766; family UBA2766; genus JBCKKC01. The sequence continues at coordinate 11,047 of JBCKKC010000049.1, forward strand.
CGGTGCTGTTGTAGTTGGACTGCCGACCCGTACCGACGGAACCGAAGGACCCGAGGCCAAGGACATGCGGGCTTTCGTAACAGCGCTCGAAAGCCGCGTTGACTTGCCTGTGCATCTGTATGATGAGCGTTTCACGACCCGAATAGCCCATGATGCCGCACGCAACGCTGCCGTCAAAGCCCGACACCGCAAAAACGTGATAGACCAGATGGCTGCGGCTGTCATCTTGCAGGGTTTCCTAGACCGGACGAGTAACTAAGGCTGAGGCACCGTTGGACATTGATTACCCCGTCATTGCGAGCGGAGCGAAGCAATCCAGGCTTTACTGTGTTGCGAGCGCAGCGAGCAATTCAAACGGCTCGAACGTGTGGGTTGGTCTGTGGCTTCGCCCCTCACGCTCGGCTGGCGCCTCGCTCAGGGCAGGCTCCGGATGGATCCTCACGGTCGCTGCGCTCCCTCAGGATGACGTGCGGGGCGGGAGGGTCCTGAATGGTTAGGCGCGGGCGCTCGTTCTGGATCAAAATCGGGGTCTTGGCCGCCATCATCCTCATTCCGCTGATCGTCTCACTGTGGGTTTTCCAACAGTTGAATCCATCAGGTTCAACTGGCAAGAAGATCTCGGTTGGAATGCCCGCCGGTGCAAGTGATGATCAAATTGTTCGGGTGTTGACTCGTGATGGTGTGGTGACGTCGCCCACGATTTTCGGTTGGTACGCCAAGTTGCGGGGGATGGGTGCAGTCCCGGCAGGTAAGTATGAATTTAAGGACCGTCAAGCGATGGCCGAAGTTGTTGCCACACTACGCAAGGGACCCCGGCTGGGCGGCAGCAAGCTGACATTGCCCGAAGGGCTGACACTTCAAGAGACCGCTTCGCACGTAGCCAAGGGTGTTCCTGATATTGATGCCGCCAACTTTGCCCAAGTAGCACGCTCCGGAGCGGTCCGGTCGAAGTTTGAGCCGCCAGAGGTGTCGAACTTAGAGGGCTACCTATATCCAGATACCTACCAGATTGCAGGCAACGCGAATGCTGAAGATATCATTCGCAAGCTGGTCACTGAATTCGACACGACCGCCGGCCCGCTGGGTATCGACAAGGTCCCCAACTTCACGCCCTACCAACTTGTGACGATCGCTTCGTTGATTGAAAGCGAGGCGCGGGTTCCTCAAGACCGGCCTAAGATCGCCCGAGTGATTTTCAACCGCCTGGCCAAGAACATGCGTTTACAAGTCGATGCCGCATTTCTTTACACAAAACCGCCTGGGTCGGTGGTCTCAGGTGAAGACCTCAAGGTGGATGGGCCATACAATACCTACACCCGACCGGGTCTGCCGCCCACGCCAATTTCGAATCCGGGTCGAGCATCGCTTGAAGCTGCTATTCATCCGGCCGATGGCCCATGGCTCTACTATGTCAAGGCGGACGCTAACGGCACCCACGCATTTACCGATAGCTATGACGAGTTTGTGCGTCAAAAACAACTCGCCAAACAAAAGGGTCTGTTGAACTGAAACGCGTTCGGGTTGTGGACTGGCCTTGGGCCCCCGCTGGAGCAGTACCATTCAGACTGTGAGACGAAATGATCAGGCCGGGGGAGTACTTGACGATGGTAAGCCACTTGGATCGTAACGGTTTAGAGATTCTCTCGGCTGAGCAATGCCTGGCCCTCTTAGGCAAACAAGGATTGGGGCGAGTGGCCCTGAATGCTGCCACCGGTATGACCATCCTGCCTATTTGGTATGGTGTCGACGACAATTCCGTTGTGTTTAACACCAGCTTTGGGGCGAAACTTTGGGAGGCAATCCATGACCAGGTTGTCGCCTTCGAAACCGACTATGTCGATGAAGCCCGGCGCACGGCCTGGAGTGTCACGGCTAGAGGTCGGGCCACTCGAGTGACCGACGAGGAAGATATGGTAAGGCTCGCCAGCATGGGGCTGAACAATTGGGTAGTGGGTAGGCAACCGGATTGGGTGCGGATTGTCCCCGAGATGTTGTCGGGTCGCCGACTGCCGCTAGATTCCGGCGGCACTCTCCACTGGTGAGGCTGGACCGGTTGCGGCCTCCGTCACTGCGAGGAGGCGAAGCCGACGAAGCAACCTAGTCCGTGACTCGCGCTTACGCAAGGGTGACTTACGGACTAGCTTGCTTTGCTTCACTCGCAGTGACGGAAATGTGATTGTTTAGCGCCCTTTGGGATAGTTACTTGGGATGTTCTGGGAGTTCCTTGATAGGGTTGCTCACATGCCACTTTTCGAGGGGCCCGGTTTGGTGAAAAATTTCACGAAGGCAATACTCGGTGTAGCCCTTTTGGCTGGGTGTGTGTCTCCGCTGATAACAGTCCCTGCGCAAGCCGCCAACACCCTCAATCCGGGCGATCTCATTCCGGG
>JBCKKC010000050.1:0-13314 GCA_038904395.1 Acidimicrobiia bacterium
GCTCACCTGCTTATGGCCGCATTCTTTCATGACATTGGCAAAGGACAGCCCGGAGATCATTCCAGAAACGGCGTCGTGCTTGTCCGCTCAGCCTGCGAACGGATGGGTGTAGGTGCCGCCACGCAAGAGACCTTGGCATTCTTGGTACTGAATCATCTGCTCTTGGCAGATTTTGCCACGAGCCGAGACCTTAACGACGAAGAGGGCATTTTGGCGTTGGCCGAGACCGTCGGTGATATCGAGCGTCTCCGCCTTCTCTATCTGCTCACCCTGGCCGACGCCCAGGCAACTGGACCGGCTGCCTGGTCGACGTGGAAGGCCCAGCTGCTCAGCGAGCTCTTCGTCAAGCTCAGTTCAGTTTTCACCGGCGACACCCTCATTGGCCGAGAAACTCACAACCGGATTCAGCGAGTCCGCAACGATGCCCTCACCATGTATGCGCAAGATGGGGCTCCCCCAGCAGGCGTCCCCCAGGTGAGCGCTCTCCTCGATGGCTTTCCACGCCGATATTTCCTCACCCAGCCAAGCGAACGGATCGCTCTCCACTTGAGGATGCTCGGTGACGTCTCGGACTCAGACCTCCGGGCCAAGTCAGCAACTCTGGTCCCTGAATCGTATGGCACCCACACCCTGGTCAGTATTGCTGCCCCGGATAGACCGGAACTCCTCGCCACGATCTGTGGCGTGCTCAGTCTGCGGGGAATCAGCATACAGACGGCCGATATCTACACACGCTCAGATGGCATCGCCCTTGACGTTTTGACCGTTACCGGGACTCACGTACCCGATCTAAGCTCCCTCGACTGGGATTCCATCAGCAACGAAATTTCGACTCTTGACACACCCTCACTCGAAGAGCGCATAGCCCACAGGGCTGCTACCTATGACCCGCTGATGACTGCCTGGAATTCGAGTGGAGCCACTCACGAGCCAGTCGTCACAATCGACACCGACATCTCCCCTTGGTACTCACTGGTTGAGGTCGTGGCGCCCGACAGAGTTGGCCTTCTCTATGACATCACTCGGGCCCTCGCCCGCTGCGATCTGGACGTTCATTTTGCCAAAGTCGTAACTCAAGGGCCGATCGCCCACGACTCGTTCTCGGCCCGCCATTCCGACGGGACCAAAGTGTCGGATTCCCCTAACTACGTGGAGACGATAAGAACCATGCTGGCCTGAGTGGCGATCAGTCCGAGCGCTGGCTAGCATGTGACATTATGGACATATCACTTGGAAGTTTCTGCAGTTCAGCCGACGTAGGTATCCACACAATCGCATGCAAAGGACGAGGTAATAAGGCGGCCATCGTCTTGGTGCACGGCTATGGCGAACACAGCGGGCGCTATTTCTATCCGATCGAGAAGTTTGTCAAGGCCGGATACGATATTTACGCCCTCGATCATGTCGGCCACGGTCGCTCCGGCGGCACGCCCGGTTACATTGGCCACATCGAGAACCTGACCGTTGACACCGAGACCTTCATTCGTAATGTCTTCGATGACTTGAATGCGAAAAAGGCCAAAGCAGACCAAACGCCTGTTTATCTGTTGGGTCACAGTGTGGGTGCCACTATCACTCTGGCAGCGCTTGCCCGCCAAACCATTAGCCGGCTGGTGACTGGAGCCGTCTGCATAGCGCCTTCGCTAGAGCCTGCAGTCGAAGTTCCCCAGATCCTGATTCAGGTTTCATCGGCTCTCTCGCTATTTACCCCGAAGTTGCCGATCACAACCATTCCGCCCGAAGATGTTTCCAAAGACCCGGCAATCGTGGCTGCCTACCGAGACGATCCATTCGTATTCCACAAGAAGCTTGTCGCCCGCACAGGAACAGAAATCCTCAACGTGAGCCGCTGGGTGAAAGACAATCTCGACAAAATCGACACTCCCCTATTGCTACTGCACGGTACCGACGACAAAATCGCCGCAATCGCTGGCACCGAATACGCCTACGATCACGCCGCCAGCAGCGACAAGAAATTCATCCCCTACAAGGGCCTCTACCACGAAATCCTCAACGAGCCCGAACGCGACACCGTCATCGGTGACATCACCGACTGGCTGAGCGAACATCCGTAAATCCGGTCGATCCGGCCAACGGAATGTTGGCTACGACTCGATGGTGTCCCGTAACCAGTCAGCACCCCCACCTCGTCATTGCGAGCCCTGGGCTCTGACAGGGCGTGGCAATCCAGACTTTACTGCTTTGCAAGCGTAGCGAGCAATTCAAAATGGATCGAACATGTAGGTGGATCTGCGGCTTCGCCGCAGGTGGATCCTCACGGTCGGCTAGCGCCTCCCTCAGGATGACGAACGATGGGGGTCTGAATGGTACCCCACCAGAAATGTCCTACATGCGGCGCATGAGTTCGGATTTTTTGGTTTCGAATTCTTCGGGAGTAAGGATTCCTTGGTCCCGCAGTTGAGCGAGTTGGCCAATTTGGGTGGGAATATCGGCCGTCGGCTGGGCAGTCTGACCACTCTGGGAAGTACCAGCCTGGCCCCGCCTTGGTCCCAGCTCGCCTCGTAGAGCTTCGGCTTGTTTGCGCGCACTCGAGTCAGCGTCACGTTCTTGCAGAGCTTCCATCGACTTATAGATTTCGTTGTGCACGTCTTCGGGATTACGGATGAATTTGAAATTGTTACCAGGTGCCTCACTGGCTGAACGGATCATCAAACTTCCCGATCCAAACACTCGCTGCATAATCGTTTGGGAGAATGTGACTTCGTTGATTCGCTCCAGCGGGATATCTTGTGCCCACTTGGCAAATATTCCCTTGCGGGCAATGACACGATCGGTCGTGAGCACGAATTCGGTAGTCAACCAGGTCAAGTACTGAAACACCGTGAAAATACACAGCAGGATTATGGCCGCGACCGATATCAGCCCTAGGAATATGCCCGATGGATCAAAGAGCGCAAACAGGACGATAGCCATACCGACTATCAGGACTCCCCACATGGTCGGCACTATCAGCGAGATCCAATGCGGATGCATGTCGAGGACAATGTCTTCGTTGTCTTTGAGCTGTTTCCGTGGGTAAGCCATTTAGGTGCTTTCAGTTAGCCCCGTCACTGCGCGAGCAAGGCGCCAGCCACAGCGTGGCAATCCAGTGCGCGACTCACACCACGAAAACGGGTTCTTCGCTATGACGGGAGGGGCCTATATGTGTCCCTTGAAGATAGCTTTTTCGAGTGAGTCTCGAAAACTAGGGCTCGTGATGGAATAATTAGCGCGTTTGTGGCGAGTCCTGGGCAGCTCTCGCAAGGCGCGACGACGATGCGTAGCTGGCACTACTCGAGGAGGAGGAACGCAGCGAGAGATGGTCAGGGCCGTTGCAAACGCCTATTTTATTCCATCACGAGCCCTAATCCCATGACTGGCGCGTTTTTGTCACACCCCTGCCGTAGAGTGCCCTCATGTTGAGATTGTCACCAAGCCGTATAGGCGACTTTAAGATATGTCCGCAACTGTTTAAATACCGGGCGATTGATCGCCTGCCCGAGCCACCGTCACTGGCGGCCACTCGAGGCAGCATTGTCCACCTGGCACTAGAGAATCTATATGCGTTGCCTGCCCAAGAGCGTCAGCTTGACACGGCGATTGAGATATTACATGAAGCTTGGTCAAGCTATATCGATGCCGACATGGGCGAAGCTCTCTTCGAATCCGAAGACCACAAAGCCAAGGTGGAAGCCGCCTCCGAGCGTTACATACAGAACTATTTCCAACTGGAAACCCCGACCAAGATCGATCCCGTCGGACGTGAGATCCGGTTGCAAGCCGAAATTGGTGGCGTCAACATTGTTGGCATACTTGACAGGCTCGACCGAAGCGAAGATGGCACGTGGATAATTTCGGACTATAAGACAGGCTCGACGCCCGAAATTGATCGATCAACATCTGCCTTTTTCGCGATGCGCATTTACGCAGTCTTGTTTTACAACATCTTTGGCACGTTACCTGCCCAGTTGCGTCTGCTCTATCTTGATGCTCCAGAGTCCTACGTGCTCGAAATCGCACAGCGAGATGCTCAATCAACCACCCAGATTGTCAAGGCCATTAGTTCCGCCATTGCCCGATCAGTCGAGAAAAATGACTGGCGCGCGCGCCGGAGCGGGTTCTGTCGAATCTGTAGCTTTAAGGGAATTTGCCCTGCCTGGGCTGAGGAGAACAGGGTCGAGGATCATGTCGGAATCACAACGCCAACATCTAGAAATCGATGACGATCTAACTTATCTGGCCAACGATCTCACTGCCTCTCAGCATGAAGCAGTTTTTTCGCCGGCTATGCCGCTGTGCATCATTGCCGGCGCTGGTGCCGGCAAGACAAGGGTGTTAACGCGCCGTGTTGCCCGCCGGCTGCTCGACGGCAGCGCAAAAGCTGACGCTACGCTCGTCGTTACCTTTACCCGCAAGGCCGCCACCGAATTATCTGACCGCCTCAGCAAGCTCGGCGTTGACGAGACCATTCGCTCGGGCACTTTTCATGGCATCGCTTACGCTCTGTTGCAACAGTATTGGCAGCTGCGACAAATGCCAGTGCGCACGGTACTGCCCAACAAAACCGCTATTGTCCGTCCGCTACTTGAAAAATCTGCTCGCCGCGTAACGCCTTCCGCTATTCGACAGGCAGTCACAGAAATAGACTGGGCAAAAGCGCGCAGTATCGACGTTGCTGGCTACAGTCGCCTCACTAGGCGACCCTCATTGCAGCTGTCTCAGGCCGAGTTTTGCGAACTCTATCGTGATTATGAACTGGTCAAGGCAAAGCGTGGATTGGTCGACTTCGAGGATCTGCTCAACCTGGTCGCTAAGGCGCTTGTTCAGGATGCGGCCTTCTCGCATGCCATCTCGAAACAGGTCCGGCATATTTTCGTGGACGAATTCCAAGACGTCAACACCGCCCAATTTCAACTTCTCAAAGCCCTCTTAAGCGGCCAAGAGCCCGCCGACTTGTGTGTTGTTGGCGACGATGACCAAGCAATCTTTGGATTCACGGGTGCAGCAAGCCGATATGTGACTGAGTTCGCCTCGATGTGGCCGGGCGGATCCGAGATGGTTTTGCGTGACAACTTTCGCAGCTCACCCGAAATTGTCGATACGGCCCAGATGCTCTTCAAAGGCTCGCAGCGCTCAAGTGACAAAATTCCTGATGTGCACTGCTCGTCCGGACCTAAACCGTTGTTGGTGCAGCACGATAGTGCCGACGAAGAGGCACAATGGGCAACTCAGACTCTGCGATCCCAACGCCACCTCGGCGTTGCCTGGGAAGACATGGCCATTTTGGTGCGCACCAACGCACAAGTGACCTTGTTTGAGCATGCCCTGAGCGCACATCGAATCCCCCATATCGTGCGCAGCCGGGGCAGTTTCCTCGGCTCGCCCGAAGTGCGGCATGTCTTTGCGCGTTTGCACAAGGCGCGTCGGCCTCCAGGCCAGCCGTTCACTAGCTTTGTCGCCGAATTGTGCGGCATCAGCGCCGAGTCGCCCCGCGTAGCCGGGCCAGACGCCGACGAGTTGGCTGGTCCGGAGTCCAGCCCGGCCTCAGACTCAACGGATGATAGCGAGCTGAACCTGCGAAGCCTTGTCGAGTTGGCCCACGAATACGCTAGTAGCGGCCTCGATCTAGACGTGAAGAAGTTTCATACCTATGTCAGCGCCGCCGTGGGCACCGACACCGGATTCGTTAATGCCAAAGGTTCCGTTTCGCTCTTGACCATGCACCGCTCAAAGGGCCTTGAGTTCTCGACCGTGATATGTGCTGGCCTTGAAGAGGGCTTGGTGCCGATGGCGGCATCTCGCACTCAACTAGCCATCGATGAAGAACGCAGATTGCTTTTTGTTGCCATTACCCGGTGCAAACACAATCTGTTCCTGAGCTGGGCAAAGTCGCGCACGACGAATAGCGGCGGCCGAGCGAGCCGAAAACCATCACGCTTCCTCGATGGCCTCACCGGTATCGATCGTCATTTCGCTTCCGGGCATCACCCAGACGACGCCCGTACATCGAGCGAGAAGAACCCTGATACAGCCCCTCAATGGACCGAGTGGATTAGCAAAGCACGACACGAGCTCTCGCCAAACCAGAGCGAGAGCTCGCAGGAGATGCCCTCGGGGTCAGTGCCGGGTCGGCGCCAGAAGAAGGCTGCGGTCCAGATCCTAGATCGCAAAAGAGAGTGCAACCATGACCTGTTCATTGCTCTATGCCAATGGCGCGACGAGCTAGCGGCATCAGAAACCAGGGCTCGACAAGAAATATTGGCCGATCCCATCCTTCTCGATATCGCATGCGTCGAACCACGCAGCGTGGCCGACTTAGCAATGATCCCAGGTATAGACAGGGTCAACCTAGAGCGCTACGGGCCAGCACTCCTAGAGATTTCAAGCTCCAACAGTCAATCTTGACCATTTAGGTCTCCCCCCGTCATTGCGAGGAGCCCGCTCTGGGGCGACGAAGCAACCTAGTCCGTGACTTACGCCACGAAAACGCAGGTCACGGACTAGGTTGCTTCGCTCCGCTCGCAATGACGGAGGGGGGGGTGAATGATCTCATCCAAAAGGGGCCCCAGGCAACTGACATTTTGGCCGCCACGAACTAGCATGACACTCCCGCTAGGAATTCGAAAAGGAGCAAGGCGTGCGTCGCAAAGGACTGCTGATAGGCATCGGCGCCGCCGTGGTGCTAGTCATTCTCTTGGTGGGACCCGGAACGTCGTTCTATACTGATTTGCTTTGGTATAAGGACGCCGGGTTCGATTTCTTCTATACGAAACAGATCGGTATCCAGACCGTCCTGTTCATAATCGGGGCGCTTTTGTTCGCTGTCATAGTGACAGCCAATGTTGTGATCGCCACCAAGGTGGCGCCCATCCAGTCTTTTGCGATCACAAATGACGTCCTCTTCAACCTGAGGCGCACCGTCGACCCAGTTGCTAAGTATGTGGTCATGGGTGCCATCGCTTTTGGCTCGATCATCTTTGGCAGTTCACTTATATCGCGTTGGCCCGAGGTTCTCCAGTATCTGAACGGAGTTCCGTCAGCTACCAAAGACCCCATCTTTCACAAGAACGTCAGCTTCTACTTTTTCTCATTACCGATGTGGAAAATGGGCTTCGCCTGGCTGTTTGGCTCTCTGATACTAACGATCATCTTTGTCGTAGTGATTTACGGCTACGCCGGAGCAATCGGGCGCCTCCCCGGCGGCCGCTACCTGGCCCCCCACGCCCGCACCCACCTTTCAATTCTCCTCGGATTCTTGCTGCTCCTCAAGGCTCTCGGTTACCAAATTAACCAGTGGGAATTGCTCTATTCGCCGAGAGGTGTCGTTTCGGGAGCTTCATACACAGATGTCCACGCGCAGTTACCCGCGTTTGAAATGTTGTTTTGGATTGCGATTGGTTGTGCGATCCTATTGTTCGCCACGTTTTGGATTAAACGCCTTGTGCTTGCCGTTGTCGCCATTGCGCTGATGGCCGTGTCAGCTCTGATCATTGGCGGCCTCTACCCCATGATCATTCAGCAATTCCGGGTCGTGCCCAACGAGATTCAAAAGGAAACCCCTTACATCAAGCGGAATATTGACTACACCCGTAAGGCCTTCGGTCTTGACAAGGTGCAGCAACGTGACTTTGCCGCTGAAGGCACCATGACTCCTGAAGAACTAGACGACAACAAGGCAACGTTGAAAAACGTGCGCCTTTGGGATGACAACCCTCTGCTCACCACTTATCGACAGATACAAGAGATTCGCGCCTACTACCAATTTGAATCTGTGGGCGTCGATCGCTACAACATTAACGATCTCAAAACACAGACCCTGACTTCAGCCCGAGAAATCGACCCCACACAACTCGACGCTCGGGCCCGCACGTGGCAAAACCTCCACTTGGTCTATACACACGGTTTCGGTGGAGTAGTGAGCCCGTCTAACGATGTGGGCGAGAACGGCGGCCCAAATCTTTTGGTGCGTAACATTCCCCCGGTCAATGTCTCTGGTTCGAGTGCTCTCGACATCACGCAGCCTCGCATTTACTACGGCCAACGCACCGATAATTTCGTCCTGGTCGATACAACGCTCTCTGAACTGGACCGGCCCAAGGCTGACGAGGAAATCGCCCCGGCCCCAGGCGCTGGGGGGCCAGCACCGAAAGCCGCCGAAGACGTAACCCAGTATCGCTACGAAGGTACGAGCGGTATCAAGATGGACTCCTTCGTCAAGAAGTTGGCCTACGCCATTCAATTTGGCGACAGCAAATTCATTCTGTCAAGTGCTATTCAACCCAAGAGTCGGCTCCTTTATGACCGCAACATCATGACTCGAGTGCGCAAGATTGCCCCCCTTCCTCGATTATGACCCGAGTGCATATTTGGTTATCTCTGAAGGCAAGTTGGTTTGGGTAATTGATGCCTACACCACATCAAACCTTTACCCGTATTCGCAACCCATCGCATTCGGACAGTCCCAATCTGTCAACTACGTGCGCAATTCGGTGAAAGTGACCGTCGACGCATTCACCGGCAAGGCGACCTTCTATCGAGTCGACATGACAGACCCGATTGCTGCTACTTGGGCAAAGGCATTCCCTGGCATGTTCCAAGATAACGACAAGGTTCCGGTTGGTATCCGCGCCCACTTTCGCTACCCAGAGGCAATCTTCACGGCGCAACTGAACCAATTTCGGTCATACCACATGACCGATCCCCGCGAGTTCTACAACAAGGAAGACCTCTGGGCAGTTTCGCAAAAATCTGCCAACCCAAACATGCCCGGCGAGCCGGTGCCTCAGGCCGTCCAATTGCAGCCCAACATCGCACCTAACCAGTCGGCGCCTGTGCAGTCGCAGTACCTTCAGTTCCGTTTGCCCGGCGAGAAGGACCTAGAGTTTGTCCTCTTTAACTCATTTGCACCGGCAAGCAAGAGCAACCTAATCGCAATGATGGCGGCCCGTTCGGATCCAGAAAACTACGGTCAGCTGGTGGTGATGACGCTGCCACGACAGCGTCAAATCAACGGCCCGTTCCAGGTGCAAGGGTTGATCCAGCAAGATCCCAAAGTTTCACAGAATCTGACGTTGTTAAATCAGTCGGGTTCACGAGTGCAGCTGGGCCAAATCCGGATTGTGCCTGTCGGAGACTCTCTGCTTTACGTGCAGCCGCTTTACATTGCTGCCGATGAGCAAGCCCGGCCGGAACTGAAGTTCACGGTCGTGGTCTTCGAGAACAAAGTGGTGATGGACACAACGTTTGCTGGGGCTTTGCAGGAGCTTTTCGGCTTCAGCCCGATTCCAGCCGCCGCACCACCAGTAGGGGCAGCACAACCTGCGCCGGGCCCTGCTCCTGTTACTCCTGGTCCCAGCGGTACTACACCAACACAGAATCTACAGACAAAAGACCTGATCAATCGAGCCAACGACATCTATACAAAGATGCAAGATGCCCTTAAGAACAAAGACTTTGCCACCTATGGCAGTCTTGAGAAAGAGCTTGGCACTGTCATAGAGCAGTTGCGCCAAACTACCGGTTAATCCTGTCGGCGGGTATCCTGTCGGTATGTTTGATGACACCGCTCCCACATCAACGTCACTGCCGGACCCGCTGCATCCGTGGTATCAGCCTCCGCTGGCCGATACTGTCGCGCAAGCAAGTCAAAGGATCATGGCGATCCACGCGCATCCCGACGATGAAGCGTCCAAGGGCGCCGGCACTATCGCTCGTTATACGGACCAGGGCGTGCGGGCCACTCTGGTCACTTGCACGGGCGGCGAGGCCGGCGAAATACTAAATCCGGCCGCCAGAAGGGCCGATACGGACGCTCCCCTGCCGACCCGACGCCTCATAGAGTTGGCAGAGTCGGCGCAAATCTGCTGCTACTCCGATGTCTATCTCCTCGGCTATCGAGATTCGGGCATGGCTGGTTCGCCCGAGAATGCCAATCCGGATGCATTTGCCAACGTCGATTTTGATGAAGCTGTGTGGCGCTTGGTGTATATCATCCGCCTCGAACGACCTCAAGTACTCCTGGCATATGACCAGCACGAGCAGTATCCGCATCCCGACCACATCATGGCGCACAAGATAGCAATGGCGGCCTATACAAAAGCAGCGGACCCCAACTTCTGCGATCCCCGAACGGTTACCATCGCTAGTGAACGTCGAGAGCTATCGCTGGATCTACCATGGCAAGTTCAAAAGCTCTACTGGTTCCACTGGTCGTGGGATCGGATCAAAGATGTTGATGCCGAATTTGATCGGCGTGGCTGGGAATCTCCATTCACAGAATGGATCAAGCACATCGACGCCCAGTCCACCGAAGAACCGGACATGGCCCCCACTACACTGGTGGACGTGCGTGAATACATTCCAGCCATGCGGGCCGCTCTACTAGCCCACGAAACCCAAATCCCATCCGACTGGTTTTGGCTACGTTTACCCGACGAAACCCTGAAAACGCTCATGCCCTACGAGGAGTTCACACTCGTGGAAGACAACACCGCTCGTGATCAGCGCCCCATCCCAGAGACCAACCTCTTCGCCGGAGTCATCTAGGCTTAGTCACTGTGATCCACTTCATCAATGCTGGCCGCAGCAAAACTTCCAACTTACTTAACACTCTTCGCCCCCACGGACCCAGTTGCCCGCGAGACACACCACTCCGAAGGTTTCTGAGGGGGCATAGACTATCGACATCGTATTAGGCCTTTTGGTTTTAGCTATCTTGATTCTCGCCACGGCAGTATTTGTGGCGGGCGAGTTCGCGTTTATTGCGGTCGATCGCAACCTGATCAAGCAACTGGCCGACGAGGGCGACCGGCGAGCTAGCGGCGTCCTGTCGGGTCTCAAGAACTTGTCGTTTCAACTTTCTGGCGCGCAGCTCGGCATCACTGCGATTTCTATCGTTCTCGGCATCATCGCGGAACCGACACTCGGGCGGTTCATTGCGCCTGTCATCGACTGGCTGCCATTGGGCGCCACCACTCGCACCGGCATCGTTGTGGTGTTGGCCCTGGCAGTCGCCACGATCTTGCAAATGGTCATTGGCGAACATGCAGCAAAAAACTACGCTCTAGCCCGCCCACTACAGACTGCTCTGAGAGCCGGTAATTGGCTGCGCAACATCAATGCTGTGTTGCGGCCGATCATTGTGTTGTTCAACGGCACGGCAAATTGGATCGTGCGTCGTATCGGAATTGAGCCCAGTGAGGAATTGAGCCGGGTAGCTTCTCTTGAGGAATACGAAGTCTTGTTTCGGGCCTCTGCGCCAGCGGATGCTGTCGCTAGTGAGGAATCCGAACTCGTCATCAACACAATTAGCTTCGGCGAGAAGACTGCCGTAGAGGCCCTGGTTCCCCGTCCCGAAGTTAAGGCAATTGATCGAGACGCCACCATCAGCGACTTGGTTCGCTTGGCGATAGAAACGGGACACTCTCGCTTTCCGGTATCGGCGGCGGGCGATCTCGACACGATCGAGGGTGTCGTGCACATAAAGGACGCGTACCGCTTCGATGCGCAGACTCGCCAAATTACGCCTGTTAGCAGGTGCATGAAGCCAGCGTACGTCGTGCCTGAAACGCTCAGTTTGGGGGCCATTCTTGTAGAAATGCGCCGGATCGGCACTCACTTTGCAGTTGTCGTCGATGAGCATGGCGGCACTGCCGGAATCATTACGCTCGAAGACATTATCGAAGAAATCGTCGGTGAAATCGCTGACGAGCACGATGTTGAAGCTCTCCATACAACTGCGTCGATTGCTCCTGGAGTGTGGCGGGTCGACGGCAGTATCCATCGTGATGAACTTAAGGCCCTGAGTGGCTTTGAGTTCCCGGATGGGGAGTGGGAGACGCTGGCCGGATTTCTCCTCTATCTACTCCAGCGTGTGCCGAAACCTGGTGCAGAACTGAACTATCGAGACTGGCAGTTCAAGGTCGAGGCACTGGCTGGAAAGCGCATCGCCCGAGTCCTGATTACGGCACCCCCCGATCAGCAAGCTGTCTCCGGGCAAACCCAAGAGGGACGGTTATCATGATTGTCCGCTTGCTCGTTTCAGTTTGTCTGATCGGCGCCAACGCGTTTTTCACCGCCGCCGAATTTGCCCTAATAGCAACGAGGCGCTCGTGGGCAGAACAGCTCGCTCGGGAAGGTAACCGGTCCGCTCGGGCCCTCTCGAAATCGTTGCATGAAGTCTCTACCATGCTGGCGGGAGCACAGTTTGGCATCACTGTTACATCGCTGGTGTTGGGATTCGTTGCTGAGCCCTTGGTAGCGCAACTGTTTGAGAGACTATTTTCTGTCGTGAATTTGCCTCCGGAAATAGGGCACGCCCTCTCTTTTGCGTTTTCCCTTGCTATCGTTGTCTTCTTCCACATGGTCTTTGGCGAAATGGTGCCCAAGAACATTGTCATCGCCGAACCTGAACGGGCGGCCCTGCTCATTGCGATTCCATTCCGCGCATTCGTGAATGTCTTCCGTGTCCTGATACAGGTCTTGAACTCCATGGGTAACGCGATATTGCGCATACTCGGAGTTTCGCCCGATGACGTCGATTCGCAAGTGCACACAGCCCGAGAAATCGGTGCCATGCTCGCAGAATCCAAAGCGCAAGGGCTCATCCCCGAACTCGAGCACCAACTGCTGCGAGGCACGCTGGGCATCAGAAAGCTCAATGCCGCCGAAGTCATGATCCCGAGGACATCGATGGTCACCGCCGAGGTCACCGACACGCCAGCCACAATCGAGGCCATCGTACGCAGAACCGGACACTCCCGCATCCCCATCTTCGAAAACGAGATCGACAACATTCTCGGCTTTGTTCACGCCAAAGACCTTTTGGTAGTGCCAAATGACGAGCGCTCCGAACCGATTCGGCGCAGCATCGTCAGAGACATCATGATCGTGCCAGAAACCCGCAAGCTACAACCGCTGCTCTTCGACATGCGGGCGCAACAGCGCCAATTCGCCCTTGTGATCGACGAGCATGGTGGAACCGCCGGATTGGTCACGCTCGAAGACCTGCTCGAGGAAGTAGTCGGCGACATCCGAGACGAATACGACCGCGGCACCGGCGACATTCGCGCCGAAGGACCCAACCGCTGGATATGTCAAGCACGCCTGCGCCCCGACGAAATCTCAGAAATCACTGGCCTGACCTTGCCAGAAGGCGACTACGACACCATCGGCGGATACATGCTCGAGCGCCTCGGCCACATCCCCAAATCGGGCGAAACTGTCACCCACCAAGGCTGGACCCTCCAAGTCCGCACCATGGCCGGCCTACGCGTAGGAGAACTCATTATCCTCGCCCCAAGCTGATCCTCTGTT
>JBCKKC010000051.1:0-13238 GCA_038904395.1 Acidimicrobiia bacterium
ATGCTGCGCAACCCATTCGACGGGATCGGCAAACCTGAACCACTTCGCCATGCTTTCTCGGGGACCTGGTCCCGGCGCATCAGCGACGAACATCGTCTCATATATCTCGTCGATAGCGACGACATCGTCATTCTTCAAGCCCGATACCACTACTAGCTTCGAGGAAATCTAGAAAGGCTACTAGTACAGTACAGACCTGTATTCGACACGTTTGAATACGTACGGGCTGTAGCGCAGTTTGGTAGCGCACTTGTCTGGGGGACAAGGGGTCGCGGGTTCAAGTCCCGCCAGCCCGACCACTAAAAGACCAGGTCAGACGGTAGGTTCTGGCTATTGGCAAGCATTACACGGGCTTGCTGGAGCGATTTGACCACCAAGTTGACCACCTAGGGATTCTAAACGCCTAGATTTGGCATCGCCTCAAGTCATGAAGAGGCACTCTTTTGCGAGTCCTCATCCGAGCTGCTACTAAGTGCAATATCCATCTCGCTCGCAGCATGCTGAGTTAGAGCCGGAAGGACATGAGAATACGTATCGGCAGTAATTGAGATTGAAGAGTGCCCCAAGATTTCCATCACGACTCTGATGTGTACGCCCTGGAGAAGTAACAAGCTCGCTGCCGTGTGGCGCGAGACCGTAAAAATGGGTGGCCGCGTTGGTGGCGCTAACCCTGGCCGCAAAACACTGACTTTGATCCAGGCTGGAAAATCTCTGAAAAATTCCGGGACAGGAATGTGAAGCGCCGGGCATCGCCACACAAGTTCGAACATATATCCACAGGTCAGGGGCTCAATATAGTAGAACAGCTGGTGCTGAGTTCCTGCCACTCAACATGCTCGGTACAGGCTTGTGGCTCGCGGAAAGATTTGACGCTAAGGCTATGCGTGCTTTAGCTCTCGGTCCACGGCCCGTCGTATCCAACTACTCACAGATCTGTCATCACGGGCAGCTAGGTCTCTTATCTTCTCTAAGGTCTCCGCCGGAAATCGTACGGGAATTGGTTCCGTTAGTCGCCTATTGCGTCGCCGGGCTGGCCCTTGCGGCTCTCGGTTCTCTGGCTTAGCATAGAATTCATATTCTTCTTCGGGCGTTAGTTCCTTCATTTCATCTGACTGCCTTCTGTTCGGATACCCCTTGGTTTAGCAAGGGGAGGAGAACAGCCTTCGGCTTTGCCGAAGAGATATCCTGTTCCCCGTTGTAGTAGTTGGCAGTGTCGGTGGTTGATGCCTTGTATGACATTGTTGGTGGTGTTGCCTGTGTGTATGTTGAATGAGCTGGATGCTCTGATGGCTACTCGTCCGGTGTAGTTGCCGGTTTTTTTGCCTTTGGGTACGGCGGCTTTGACGAGGTCGCCTGTTTGGAAGCCGTGAATATTTTTGGTTCTGGTTAGGTAGCCTCTCGGGAATCCGTATCGGGTTACACGGCTGCGCTGGTAGGTGCCACGGCCGGTAGCTTTGGCTGTGAGAGTCGCCATTTGCCAGTTCCGTATGTTGTGGATTTCTCCGACGCAGGCAGCATCGAGTGCATGCGTTTTGGGGATACCGAATTGTGTCCTGTTGTATTTCGTGCAGCCACCAGACGAGCATCCGACTTTGTAACCCAAGTTTTCGAGCCTGGTTTTTAGTGCCCAACGTGTCGCGTTGACAGCAGCAGCGTCCTTGAGTGGCGTTTTGAGCTGCTTTTTGATTTTTGCTAGACGGGTCGGGTCTTTTGCTAGAAACTGTCCGATCGGCTGACTGTTTTTGCGCTGGTTACACTCATGGCAGGCGAGAGTGAGGTTGCTGACACGGTCCGCATCAGCATAGTGTATAACAAACGCCCACACTGCTCAATAGCCGTCGAACCATCAACATTCGTTGGAGTGAGTTCGGCGGGCGGTTCAAGTTCCAGCGGTTCCGGATGAAGCGCTGCTGGAGCCTTCGACTGTCTGGGAGTCACTTTTGGTATCGGGTTCTGGGTGTTGGCGCCGGTGGCTTATAGGGTTTGTGGAATGATCCAATCAAGGTCTTGAAAGCGCGCGAAGTCACGATCGAATGACGCCAGTTTGCAGGCGAATCCCATTGCAATGGAGGCTAAATATGCGTCGGGAGCGAGATCGCCTGCGCAGTCCATTTGTATGCATAGCTCTTTGAATATTTCTAGGTGGTGCTCATCTGGATTGATCTGTCGAATGTTCGTTTGGCCCCGGAGTGCATCAATGAACTTGAATGCCTCTCTTAGTGTTGTTGGTTCTTGAAATATTCTGCTATTTGTTGCGATCCGAACGAAGGATGCCCAAATGGATGGCGGAACCGTGAACAGTGTTTGAACCTTCTGGATCTCAGCAAACCATTGAAATGTAGTCTCATGGTTGGGATGATCATCTCTGTGGAGCGCCAAGAGCACATTGACATCTAGGAGAATCACCGGATTTGATCCAGATTCTTGTCGCGACCGAGCACTTCTAAGATCGCACGACCTGACGTGATGTCGACACCAGTTCGAAGGCCACTTCGACCACGGATTACGGGGATCTCAAGTTGGAGTCGTTGTCCTTGTTGCAGGTTCAGCTCAGTTCTTATGGCATCTTCCACGAAACCGCCAAGGGACTCGTTTCGCATCCTGGCAGCGTGCTTCGCCTTAGAAAGCAATTCGTCAGCTATTGCTATTGTGGTGCGCATGATGCAACCATAGCACATCACAAGCATCAACCTGCCACCCACGGTATCCTGAGCCCGACAATAGGTAGGGGAGTGAGATCGCTCACAGTGAATTTTGTGATCAAGAATGAAGATGTTTTGCAACTCATGGAGTTCTAGCTCTTGCCTGCTATTAAGCAAGGCCTTTTGCATGCGACCCCATCAATTCAATCTGGGGGACAAGGGCAGTAGGTTCAGCCACCCGCCCGACCATATACCACTAGGCACCGACGTAGGCCGCGAGGTGCTCGCCGGTGAGGGTGGAGCGGGAAGAGACGAGGGCGGTGGGTGTGCCCTCGAAGACGATCCGGCCCCCGTCGTGGCCGGCGCCCGGGCCGAGGTCGATGACCCAGTCGGCGTGTGCCATGACCGCCTGGTGGTGCGAGATGACGATGACTGACTTGCCAGAGTCGACGAGCCGGTCGAGCAGGCCGAGCAACTGCTCGATGTCGGCGAGGTGGAGGGCGGTGGTCGGCTCGTCGAGGACGTAGACGCTGCCTTTCTCGGCCATATGGATGGCCAGTTTAAGCCGTTGGCGCTCGCCGCCCGAGAGCGTGGTGAGCGGCTGGCCGATGCTGAGGTAGCCGAGTCCGACGTCGGCGAGCCGGCCGAGGATGATGTGAGCGGCAGGCGTGCGCGCCTCGCCGGCGTTGAAGAATGCCTCGGCCTCGATCACCGACATCGCGAGCACTTCGGCGATGTTGAGTCCGCCGAGTCGGTAGTCCAGCACCGCCGCCTGAAACCGTCTGCGCCTCGGCCTTCGCAGCGTGGACACATGCCGCCCGTGCGAGTGAAGGTCTGTTTCACGGTCTTGGCGGTACCGCGTTCGATCGTGATCGAACCGCTCGCTCGGACCGAGGGGACGTTGAATGAGAACGCGTTGGCCGAACCGATGTGAGGCTTGCCCATTCGGCTGAAAAGGATGCGCAGCATAGCGTTGGCGTCGGTGGCGGTGCCGACCGTGGAGCGGGCGTCAGCACCCATCCGCTGCTGGTCGATGGTGATCGCGGTCGTGAGCCCTTCGAGTACGTCGACCTCGGGCCGCGCCAGCGTCGGCATGAAGCCCTGCACGAAGGCGCTGTAAGTTTCGTTGATCAGCCGCTGCGATTCCGCTGCGATTCCGCTGCGATCGTGCCGAACACCAGAGAGCTCTTGCCCGAGCCCGAGACGCCGGTAATTACCGTCAGGCGACGTTTCGGGATCTCGACGCTGACATCCTTGAGGTTGTTCACGCGAGCGCCCAGTACGCGGATCAGATCGTGACTGTCGGCAACGTGCAGCGCAGGCGTCTGGGTGTCGGTCCTCGTGGTTCTGCTCATCGTGTCTCCTTAGGCGGTCCATCAGTCGCAGTCTTAGCCAGTGTCGCATGACTCGTATGAGCTGACCAGATGGAGTCAGTGCTTATGATCTGGGGAGTCGGAAGTCTGAGATTGATGTACGTCCCATGACAAGGTCGGCAGCGACGGTAGCTAGCAGTCCCGGCACAATGAATCCCGGTCGTCCAGTAGCCTCGGCAACAAACACGACCGCAGCGAGAGGCACACTATATCCGGCTCCTAGCACGGCCGCTACTCCAACGACCACGAAGAGGGTCGGATTGGGGAGATGCAGAGCCGCTGTAAATGCCTTACCCAATAGAGCGCCGGAGACGACAAGAGGAAGGAACACACCGCCAACGCCTCCTCCGGCTAATGCGGCGGATGTTGCCAGGCAACGCAGGAGCAGGACACACAAAAGCAACCATACGGGGATGTTGGTCGCCAGAGACCATTTGATAGCTTCTAGTCCAGGTCCAAGAATTAGTGGCTTGTGCGTGAGCCACTGACCAAGTAAGACGGATCCGCCTATGGCTGTTCCAGCCAGGGCAACTCGAGTGAGAACATGTCGGGAATGTGAGAAATGTTTGACTTTGCGGTACGTGAATACAAAGCCTCTGGCAAATGCGCCGGCAACTAATCCCAGCATGAGCGCACCCCCTAAGTCTGCAAAATTAAAGGGAGGTTGCCCGCTAATCGGGAATAGAGCCTCAGTTCTATTGATTGCTGCGCTGGCTAGATAGCCTGTTGCGGCTCCTATCAAACGTGGAAGCAGCAAATGGCGGCCGAAATCATTTGCGTAAGGGACTTCGAGGGCGAAGATTGCACCCGTGGCGGGAGTCTTGAAGACAGCAGCAATTCCCGCTGCTGCTCCTGCCACCATGAGCACGCGTGGGTCTGGGGATCCCCATCTAGTTGGCAGCTTTCGCTGCGCAGAGGATCCTGTTACCGAACCGATGAAGAGGGCCAGTGCTTCTGGTCCCAGCGGGGCTCCCGAACCCAAAGTTGCGATAGATGCCAAGAGCCGAGAGGCAATGTACTTCACCGAATGCGTCAGGGACGGATCATGAAAAGTCCGCACCTAGTCGTCTGAAATCGACGTGGAACTGTCAGATCGAAACATGCGCAGAATCAAGTAGGTGAGTACTAGGCCAGCACCCGGTAGGAGAGCTAGCAACCATGTAGGCGATGATGTAACCGCGAACAGCGCACCGCCGAGGATCCGTTCATAAAGGGCAACGACAATGCCTGTGGCAACTCCCACGGCCGCAGACAGAGCCAATGCATCGCGTGATCTACCAGCAAAGCGCACCACACGGAACGAAAACGACGATGTCCAGGATACGATGCGTTTTGTATCTTGCTGAGTACCTTCCAATGCTCCGCCTAGGTGCGACTTGCTTGGTTCACCCATTGAGCACCAAGTTCGATCTGGCAATGGGCCGATTGTGCTTCTCAATCAATGGAATGTGTGTTGTTCCAACTTCGGTACATACCAATTGATCATGACAAACGTGTCGTGGGCATGATACATCGTCGATGGCGTGGGTTCATAGAGAAAACCGAGTTTGAGGCATAACACAGAGGCAATGCCAAGTTGTCGATGAACTACAAGTGTGTATCTCGAATGGACGGCCATGCTGCGAGGGTGGGACTATGAGGACAACTCGGGGCATGGAGTAAAGCATTCCTCACCAGGCAAAATGGAGTCCATTGCGGAGGGAAATGTTGACCACCAAACTGACCACCTAGAGGATGAATTCGAGCGGACTTTGGATAACCAGCTTGACCAGCCCTAACGGACAAGGACGGACGCCTGCGAACTGGCCACTCTAATGTGGGGGACAAGGGGTCGCGGGTTCAAGTCCCGCCAGCCCGACCACTAAAAGACCAGGTCAAGGGTTAAGGGTTTATCGCATCTATGATCTCGGCTGGATGTTCGGAGCGGAGCCAGCGCCCGAACCGGACTAGCCCGGCCGCGAAGATTAGTGTGCCTAGTCCGAATCCGACGCGATTCGCGACGAACCTGTCGCCGTATTCGTCCACGGAACCGACCTTCAGGGCATCGAGCAACACAAAGGTAGCGAACCCGATTGGCCACGCAGCCACGAATACCCAGTCCATTGGTCCGCGGGTTGCGCCCAGGCTTAGTTCCGCGGACCGCAACCTGATCACTGTAAGCAGAGCCGCCACGGTCAGGGGAGCAGCCCATAGTGGCCACGCCCAGGTGACGACTAATGCACACAGGACACTAAACAACGACGTGGCAAGAGTGATCCCCGGCCACCACCCGCGAATACCGCCACTTCGAAGCAAGGCGCCGGCTACTACAAAAGTAAATGTAGCGGCGGCTACCAGCACCGCAGCCGAAAATAGTGCGTATTTCAATTCCCATTTCCCGCCGGCGCCCAATAGGCTCAGCACTGCCGCGATCACCCACAACGCGGCGCTGACTAGCGCGACTGTTCCTGCTGATCGGGTTGTCTGAGTCGGCACGGCGATTCCTCCGGATGGGTCGTTCACACTCGGTTTGCTGGAATGGTAGCCATTTCTTGGGGTACGGTACTGGCAGAGTCGCGTATTGTCCTCAACATCGAGAACCTCGACCCGGGCCAGGCTGGCACGTCTAACGGAAATACCCGATGATCAAAGATCTCGACCGACACGTTCGGTGACAGCATGGTTTCTGGCACAGAACGACATGGCGCCCGGCAGGATCTCCCCATTGGAATAGTATGGAAACATGATTCAAGGCAACCTGATAGAGCTAACCGAACTTGAAGTATTAGAGGGATTTCGACTCCTAGTCCGCTTCGAGGACGGGGTTGAAAATATCGTCTATGTTTCACCGAACGGTCGTGGCCCAGTTTTTGAACCCTTGCGAGATCCAGCCTATTTTGCTCGTGCTCGTATCGATCCAGAGTCAAAAGATACCGTGATTTGGCCAAACGGGGCAGACATTAGCCCAGAACGATTACGTGCAGGTCATCCTCTCTACCGTACGCAGCCTAAAGCTGTAAGCGAGCTGGGGCAGCGGAGCTGATCCAGCTTTGTCATGAGCGAGAACATGCGCACGGAATTTGGTTGTCGCAGGGCTGTCAGCCTTGCTTGGTGGCAAAGAGGGCGGGTTTTAGCAGGGCGTTTAGGCTCCGCTGCCGTAAGGGCGTGTGATCACTTCGAGGTAGTGGCCGTTTGGATCTTCGAAGTACAGACCACGCCCACCGTCATTGCGATTAATTTCTCCTGGTCTGTGCCTGCCCGGGTCAGCCCAGTAGGGGAGTGAGCGATCTTTAATCCGGGCGAAAATCTCGTCGAACTCTTTTTCGCTGATCAGGAAGGCGTAATGCTGAGGGATGATCTCGCCGTCGGCGTCACTGAAGTCGAGAGAGACGCCATTGCTGGTTTGTACAACCATAAAGGGTCCGAATCTCACGGGTTCGTCCAACCCGAGAATTTGGGACAAGAACCGGGCGGATGCCTCGCTGTTCTTAGAGTGCACGATTGTGTGATTGAGTTCAATGGCCATCGGTCAGATTATACAATGACCGGACCTACAGGCGGCCGACCAAAGCGACGAATGCTAGCATGGCACATCCACTAGCTGAGGAGTGCCTTATGACGTCAGGTATCAAGGTAGTGATCTATCCGGTTAAGGACCCAGGTAAAGCTAAGACCCTCTACAGCAAGCTCTTAGGCACCGTACCATATGTGGACGAGCCCTATTATGTGGGCTTCCGTGTTGGTGACCAAGAAATAGGGCTGGATCCTAACGGTCACAGCCAGGGTATGACAGGGCCGGTTGGCTATTGGCACGTCGATGATATTAAGAAGAGTGTCGAGCTTTTCCTCGACTCTGGCGCGACTGCCCAGCAGGCAATCACGGATGTCGGTGGCGGCAAACTGATCGCGTCGGTGAAAGACACTGACGGCAACGTTACCGGACTCATGCAAGAGCCTGCGTGATAGTTGGCGAAGCTCCGATTATCTCTCAAGCGCGGGGTGGACGCATGAGGCCCTCTTGAGCCATTGAAGCGACGAGACTGCCGGACTGGCTGAACAGACGACTGATGGCGAATCCGCGGGCACCCGAAGCGGACGGGCTCATTAGGTCGAAGAGGAGCCACTGGTCGGCTCGCAAAGGCCGATGGAACCACATGGCGTGGTCTATGGTGGCTAGGAACAGGTCGCTGTCGAGCCAGCCGATACCGAGCGGGCGCTGGGCGGTCTCGAGCATAACCATGTCGGCCGCGTACGCGGCGATCGCCGAGTGCAAGATTGGGCTGTCAGGCAGAGTGCCGGTGGTTCGGCACCATGCGTACCAACGGTCATCTTGTGGCTCACCGGACTCAGGCGATATGGGGGAGCCGTACGCAAACTCGAGGGCTTGGTCCCGCTTTAGCCAAAAGAGCTTCTCCGGATATTTCTCTGCATATGGTGACAGCTTTTCGATCCAGTTGTCTGCCTGGTCAGGCGGGATTACATCGGGCATTTCGTGTTGGTACTCGAGGCCCAGTTCTGCCACCTGGAACGATGCTTGCATATGAAAGATTTGGCGGCCGTGCTGAATCGCAACCACGCGGCGGGTAGTAAATGACTTGCCGTCACGACTGCGATCGACAGAATACAGGATTGGTGTGGTCGGATCGCCCGGACGCAAAAAGTAGGAGTGGAACGAGTGGACGAAACGGTCAGGCTCGACGGTACGTCCGGCTGCGATGAGGGCTTGAGCTAGTACTTGCCCGCCGAATACCCGCTGGCGCGTCTCTTGCGGACTCACACCACGGAAAATGTTCACCTCGATCGGTTCGAGGTCCAGCAAAGTTGACAGTTCTTCAAGAGCGGTAGCCATGGATTCATTGTCCCACAAGCGTCGAGCTTGATGCGACACGAGGCCAGACAGGAGCCCTGTCGCACGCTCAGCCCTTCTCCGTCATCCTGAGCCCCGGCGTCAGCCGGGGGCGTGAGGATCCATCCGGAGCCTGCCCTGAGCAAGGTGCCAGCCGCAGCGTGAGGGGCGAAGCCGCAGACCCACCCCTAGATACGAGCCATGTTGAATTGCTCGCTATGCTCGCAAAATTCGGATTCCTGGATCCTCACGGTCGCCTAGCGGCTCCCTCAGGATGACGGAATGTCTGGTAGCGCCGCTTGAGCTCGAGAAGGCGGGTGCATGCATCGGTGGTGTCGGCCCAATTTGAGTATTGTCGGCGCTAGCCTGAGGGGATGTCTGACCCAATCGAGCCCCAACACGACTCTCCCCCCAAATCCTCGGACACCTCCCAGATTTTGACGGTCCCGAACGCGATTTCGGTGGTTCGCATTCTTTGCATTCCATTCTTTCTATGGGTGTTGCTGAGCAGGCATTTCGTGTGGGCGGCAGTGCTGTTTTTTGTGATAGCTGGCACCGACTTTATCGATGGAAGGATTGCTCGACGTTTCGATCAGGTGAGCGATGTGGGCAAGGCTCTTGACCCAACGGCTGATCGGTTGCTGGTCTTTGCTGCCGTCGTCGGTATCATGGTCTTGCAGATTGTCCCCTTGTGGCTGATGTTGCTGATTCTTGCCCGTGAAGTGGCCGTATCGGTGGTGAGCATCTACTTCCTTGTGCGCCATGTTCGGGTTGATGTCCGTTTTGTCGGCAAGTGCGGATCGGCGGCGACCATGGCGGCTTTGGTCGGGTTTATCGTTGCGGCGGGACTCGCTGCGTTCCCCCCATGGCATGTTGCATTTGTCATTTGCGGGGTCATTCTTGGATTATTGGGGGTAGGACTAGGTTTTGTTGCGCTTGTCCACTACATACGGGACGGACGGCGCATGTTGATAGAAGGGAGGCAAACGGTATGAAAGCTGTCATCATGGCCGGTGGAGAGGGAAGTCGGTTGCGACCGCTCACATCGAATACGCCCAAGCCGATGTTGCCCATCGTGAACGTGCCGATGATGGAGCACATAGTTGAGCTTTGTGCCAAACATGGGATTACAGACATCGTGGTCACGGTGCAATTCCTGGCGAGCGTGATCAGGAACTACTTCGGCGATGGGTCTGTTCTCGGCGTGGAAATGAAATACGCGACTGAGGAAGTCCCGTTGGGGACGGCCGGGTCGGTCGGTAACGCCCGAGACCTCCTCGATGACACTTTCGTCGTTATTTCGGGCGATGCCGTTACCGATATTGATATCTCCAAGGCGGTTGAGGCGCATAAAAAGCATGGCGCTTTGGCCACAATTGTGTTGCACAGGGCCGAGAATCCGCTCGAGTTCGGCATTGTCATCACTCGTGACGATGGCACAATCGAGCGATTCTTGGAAAAGCCAACTTGGGGTCAGGTCTTTTCTGACACCGTAAATACTGGTATCTACATTTTGGAACCCGAGATTTTCGACTATATCCCGGAGGGTGCGAATATCGATTTTTCGGCCGAAGTCTTTCCCAAATTGCTCGAGGAAGGCAAGCCCATTTACGGCCACATTGCCGAGGGTTATTGGGAGGACGTGGGCAATATCGAGGCCTATATGCGTGCCCAGCGTGACGTGCTGGACGGGCGGGTAGATATTCGTGTGCCCGGCTTTCAAGTTTCCGAGGGTGTCTGGATAGGCGAAAACGCCGAGGTCGACCCGGGTGCCACGATCGAGGGCCACGCCGTGATTGGTGACAACTGTCGTATCGATGCTGGTGCACAACTACGTGAGTACTGCGTGATCGGCGACAACGTTGTGGTTAAAGCCGAGAGCGAGCTGCAGCGGGCTATCGTTTTCGACAACGCATACATCGGTGCCAACGCTCAAGTGTCAGGCGCTTTGATAGGCAAGGCTACTGACCTGCGCCAAGGCGTACGGGTCGATAGCGACGCCATAATTGGCGACAACTGCTCCATTGGTGCTGGCGCCGTAATTTCACCAGCGGTGAAAATCTATCCGGGCAAGACTGTCGAGGCCGGTGCCCTCGTAAACTCATCCATCGTGTGGGAGAGCCGCGCCTCGAGCCAGCTATTTGGCCGACAAGGCGTAAGAGGCCTGGCCAACATCGAGATAACGCCCCAGCTGGCAGTGCGGTTGGCGATGGCTTATGGCTCAACGCTCAAGCCGAACTCGATAGTTACTTTCAGTCGTGATGCCAGCCGGATTTGTCGAGCGCTGAAGCGTGCTTTCATGGCTGGTCTCAATGCCACCGGGGTGCATGCTGATGACCTCGAAATTGCTACTGTGCCTCTGACTCGCTTCTATGCGAGCACGAACAGTGGGGGAGTGACGATCCGAACCGTTGACGAATCGCCCTCTGACGTCGAAATCCGCTTCTTTGGCTCCGATGGCAGGGACATCAGCGAGGGCCGGCAACGCAAAATCGAGCGCACTTATGCCCGTGAAGACTTCCGTCGAGAACTGCCAGACGAAATGGGCGATGTCTTTTATCCACCCAGAGTGAATCAGTTCTATGTGAACGGGCTGATTGAGTCAGTCGA
Source organism: Acidimicrobiia bacterium (assembly GCA_038904395.1). Lineage (GTDB taxonomy): Bacteria > Actinomycetota > Acidimicrobiia > UBA2766 > UBA2766 > JBCKKC01. The sequence goes on from JBCKKC010000051.1 coordinate 11,451, forward strand.
CATCGAAGCAATCCGCAAATTCGCCCCCAAAGTAGTGATCGACTTTTCGTTCGGCACAGCGTCAACGATCATCCCTCAAATTCTCGAGCGGGTGGGAGCCGACGTGCTGGCTCTCAACCCGTTCACGGCCGAGAGGTCCGAACGAATTCCTCTCGGGTCAGGGCCGGGACGCCTCGGTGACCTCGTCCGGACCTCTGGTAGTGACCTCGGCATCCGCTTTGATGCTGGTGCTGAGAGGGCCGACATTGTGGATGATCGGGGACGGCTGCTCACCCCAATCCAGACTATGTTGTTGTATGTGACCCTGATCAGTCGCACCAAGACCGCCAGCAAGATTGTTGTACCTGTATCGGCCCCGAGTGTTGTCGATACGATTGCTACCGAGGGCGGCTGCAAGATCGAATGGAGTCCAACGTCCGCCTATGCCATGATGGACGCCGCCGACCAGAAAGACGTGGCCATAGCGGTCTCCGAGATTGGCGTGGTGCTACCAGTCTTCCAGGCGGGCTTTGACGCAATCGCCCAATTTGCCCTCACCCTGGAATTGCTCAGCCAAGACAAAAGGCGACTGTCTGAAATTGTCGATGAACTGCCAGAGGTTTATGTTGTTTCTGCAACAGTCCCCGCGCCCTGGGAAAAGAAGGGCACTGTAATGCGGACCCTGGTCGAAGAGAGTGACCCCGCACAACAGGTTTTGATCGACGGCGTCAAAATTCTATTGGGCGACGACACTTGGGCTTTGGTGTTGCCTGACCCTGAACTGCCAATTTGTCGCATATGGGCCGAAGGCAAGACCGAGCGCGACGCTCACGACATCCTGTCACGTTACCAGGCCAAGGTTGAACGGATCGTGGGAAGTTAGTTGACCTTGGGGGCGGGGGATCTTCTCCTCTGTCGCGGAGCCGAAGCGGCCATGCTCCTTCGGAGAAATCCCCCGCCCCCTGCTGTCACTTCGGCCAGGAAGTCGCTCACTTTAGAAATGGGATATTGACTGCGGCGAACGCCGCAACGGCGACTGCCTGAATGGCGGAGCCGAAGCGGCCATGCTCCTTCGGAGAAATCCCCCGCCCCCTGCCGTCACTTCGACTAGGAAGTCGCTCACTTTAGAAATGGAATATTGACTGCGGCGGACGCCGCAACAGCAAAGAATAAGGGTGGAGGTGGCAGTAGTGTTCGTCTATTGTTTGCTGCCCAAGTGCCGCCGATTGTGGCGGCTGAGGCGATCTGTACTGGAGACTCAATGGAATTCCCTGACGATTTGCGTTACACACATGAGCATGAGTGGGCTCGACTCGAAGGCGAGCTAGTCCGCGTGGGCATCTCTGATTACGCTCAAGACGCTCTGGGTGACGTTGTCTATGTGGAATTGCCGAGCGTGGGCGACGATGTGAAGACCGGTGAGGTTTTTGGGGAAGTAGAGTCGACGAAATCGGTGTCTGATCTGTATGCGCCTGTCTCCGGTGCTGTGGTTGAAATCAATGGCCACCTTGAGCAGTCACCCGAGTTAGTCAACTCTGACCCGTATGGCGAAGGCTGGATGATTGCTATCCGGCCAGCGCAAGCAAGGGAATATGAGGAACTCTTCGACAAAGACTCATACGAGAGCTATCTCGCCGACGCTCAAGAGTAATCCCGAGCCCATTTGGTCAAAAGATCCCCCACGTGCAAGAGGGCCACGTATAATCTTCTCCGTAAGTGATGTTGCAACCACTCGGTGGGTGCGGGGGGCTTGAGCTAGTGACGGCGGACGATAGCTTGGCAAATGATTCAGGTAAGAAGCGGGGTGAC
>JBCKKC010000052.1:0-13091 GCA_038904395.1 Acidimicrobiia bacterium
GCCAGATGCTCTCGCAGCCACCTGCGCCTCCCTCAGGATGACGAGAAACTTGACTAGCGCCAGGCGCTCACTTGGCTGAGCGAATGGGTCGGCTGAGCCAGGGTGAGCCGGCGGCGCAGAAACGCCACGGTCGGGAAGCGTCGGGGCCGTTGACTCCGATGCGAGTATCGATGGCAATATCGCCCTGCCAACCGTCCGGCTCAATTATCAAACGGGTCGTACCAAAACGGCGCCCGTTATCGGCACGGCCAAAACCCATTGCTTGCACGAGGCGAGCGGGTCCACTACAGAGAAGTTTGGGATCTGACAGGCGGCGGCGCCGCTGCATCAAGTCGATACCCTCGAGCGGCTCTAAGGCCCTCAACAAGACCGCGCCCGCTACGCCTTTGGGGTGAACAACAACGTTGGCCATATAGTGCATGCCATATGTAAAGTAGACATACAGTCGGCCGACCGGGCCAAACATTACTGTGTTGCGTGGGGTCGGGCCCCGATTCGCGTGGCTGCAGGTATCTTCACCTTGGCCGCCGTACGCTTCGACTTCCACGATCCGGCCCGCAGTTGTACGACCATTCTTGGTGTGAACCAAGATGTTGCCGACCAGTCGTGGGGCGACTTCTTCAACTGGAGCTTCAAGTTCGAAGAGCGATTGCACTGCTTGATAGATGCCGCTGGCGGCAGGCTCAAACGGTGTTTTCTACGTCTTCAGTGATCGGCCTATCGGCGATCTCAGCGAGGGCCTTGAGAATGCCACGGCCTCCGTTGTGCTCTTCGTCACCGCAAATGAAAATCGCATCGTCGCCAGCGAGGGTTCCGATAACGCCCGGGATGCCAGCCCGGTCGATAGCTGCTGCTACAACATTGGCATGGCCGGGCGGAGTACGCAACACGGCGAGCGGCCCAGAAGGAATCCGAGAGATAACGAAATTTCTGAGCACGACCGAAAGGGGCGCCCCAAAACTGCCACTCTGGCCAACAATTGCATATCGCACATTGCCCGCTTCACGGATGCGAACAGCGCCAATCTCGTCGAGGTCTCGAGAAACTGTCGCCTGAGTAGACTCAACCCCTCGCTCCCGCAGCAGCCGAACGGCCTCGTTCTGAGAGCTGATCTCGCCCTTCTTGATAAGTTCAAACAAAATTGCTTGTCGTTGTGCTTTCATCATCGTTCATTGTCCTGTTGTTAAGTGTCCCTGCGCATAATAAGCCAACTCGGGCTTTGCGCCTTGCGTCCCGAGAGTGCCCCCAGATTGTTCATCCAAGATGAACCGTAGTTATACACCCTATGCATAATATAGTGCAATTCTGTATCTTTCTAAACCACACTGCATAGTCTCGCGTATCGTCCTTGACGATTCACGCTCGGGCAGAACCTCTCTCCATTGGAGCAGGCTCTGATGGATCCTCACGCCCTGGCTGGCGCCAGGGCTCAGGATGACGGGGAGAACCCGCTAGGGATAGACTCCTTCTACGGTGAGACCAGTTATTTCGGGTAGGCCTAGCGCCAGGTTGGCACATTGAATTGCTTGACCGGCGGATCCTTTCATCAAGTTGTCAAGAACGCAACTAGCAATCACCTGATTGGCTCGACCATCGAGAGTTACTTGCATGGCCACAGTGTTGGCTCCCCGCACCATTTTTGTGCCGACCGGATTGCTCCACACAATCACAAAGGGTTCATCGCCGTAGTCGGCTTCGTACGCCTGCGCGCAATCCTCAACGCTTGTGCCGGGCGTAGCAAGTGCAGAAGCAGTCGCGCTCACTCCCCTGACCACAGGCACGAGATGCGAAATCATGCTTACCGTGATGTGAGCGTCCGCTCCGGCCAGCCACATAAGGGCCATCTCAACTTCGGGCGTTTGCTCATCGATCGCTACTTTGTCAACGATCACGTTGTCGTTAAGCTCGGCGAAACCCCCATTAGTGGCGCTGGTACGTCGCAGAGTTGAAGCGCCCGCCAATACGTTGACCGACACAACGCCGTGAATTAACTTGTGTTTGACTAGGGGTGCTATCGCCAAGGTCGCCGCAGTAGCAAACGGGCCAGGGATGGCGATTCGCTTGGCACCAACGATCGACTCGCGAAAAAGCTCGGGCAAACCGTAGGCCCAAGACCCGAGCTGGTCTGAACGTAAATGGCGAGTGCCGTGCCAAAATACAAAGTCGTTGGCATCGTGAAGGCAAAAATCACCACTGAGATCAATCACGACATCATTATCTAGATGCGGCAACATCCGCATACCAACACCTGTTGGCAGCGCCGAAAACACGACATCACACGACGCCACTGAACCAGCGGCGTCAACTTCTTCCAGATCCAAATCGGAATACCGACTCAAGTGGGGGAAAACATTGCCGACGGTTTGTCCCAGCTCGTTACCTGCTGTCGCAACCGTTACATCAATCTCTGGATGAACAGCCAACAGCCGCAACAGCTCCGCTCCGGCGTACTCTGAAGCCCCAAGTACAGCTGCTTTAAATGACATTCGGCAACCCTATTAGCCCAGGCGCATTTTTATCCAGATTCTCTGATACAGCCCGTCCAACTCAAAAGGCTCCGACCACAAACTGACCGGGAGCTTTCTGGGGCAATTGTCACCAAAGCGACATTAAAGTTGAGCACATTGCAAGCAAACCCCTGGAGTTCCCAACCTTGACACGCATGAAGAAACTCTTTGCTACTTTGACAGGCGTTATTGTGCTGAGCACGATCTTTGGTGCAGCAAGCTCAGCATATGCCACGAACATACCCCCGGGTGGAGCTGGGGACGACACTTCGTCTGAAGATTCCCGGCAGCCAGTGGATGACCGGCACATGCCAAGTCCCGCCGACGAACACTGGATGCCTAGCGATACTGATTCTGATGATGAGGCAGCTGAATACAACCCTGCCTATCTCCCAGTGCCTCCACAATTCAATGCGCAAGGGGCAGCTCATGACCTTCCAAATACCCCTACGGGCCAAGACGAATATCCTGGTGTGCCGGCATTCACGCCCGTCGACCAGATACTGCGAGCGCCAAGTGAGGGAGTTGTCACTGTCACTTCCGTAGATTCGGCAGCAGATGGATTTGTATCCATCAGTGGCAGCTACGATGTACTCAGTGAATCTGACTTCGGCTTCCAGGATGTCGAAGTATTCGTGGGCTCACAGGAGGTCGAGGTCGTCAGCTTCGGTGGACAGGGCCCTACCAACTGGCAACTAACTTTCCTTGCGCCAAGCTCGCCCGAGACGGGCTTGATCAAGAGCTGGGTAGTGTTTCGTGGTTCCCACAGTGCCACTTTCGACATCCAATATGGCCCCCCCGCCCAGACTTCTAACCGACGACCATGAATCCCAATATGGCCCCCCGCCCAGACTTCTAACCGACGACCATGAATCCCAATATGGCCCACCCCCCAGACGTCTAACTATTGACGACGACAAGGAAAACCTTCCTCCCACAGTTGACTTCGGTCCATTCTGGGAATCCACTCTGGACTCAGGTATTTCGGGTACGCTACGTCGAGTAACTGAGATCTGACGGCCGCGATTACCCAAGGTCCTAAAGTGTGGAAGCATGGCCTCTGAACACCCTGACGCGCCGGATAGCAGCCAAGCCGACCGCTCTGGCCCCCCGCCAGTGCCAACACCGTCTGCTCCCGACAACTCCACCAGAGGCATCGATCAACTAGGTACGAAACCGGCCAGCACAATGCCGCGGTGGATTCCCCGCATGCTGTTGTTGTGCTTGCTGGTATTGGCAGGTGGCGCCGCTGTCTATTGGTTGGCAGTTCACTTGCGTGGCCTGATCGTGATGCTGATCATTTCGCTGTTCCTATCATTCGCCATGGAACCGGGCGTAAAATTCCTCGCCGCTCGGGGCTGGAAACGTGGTTGGGCAACGGGCCTGGCCTTCCTGATCTTGCTGGTCATCATGGTCGGCTTCGGCGCTCTCATGGCTCCCCTATTGTTCTCACAGATTGGCGAGTTTGTCGGTCACGTGCCCAGTTACGTGCACAGCATCGAAAATCTGGCCAAACAATTCGGTGCCGAAGTACCTCGCCTCGATGTCAATACCATAACCAGCACGTTGCAAACCTACGGCGCCGATATTGCTAGCAATATCTTCGGTATCGGCGCCGCAATACTTGGAGCCCTATTCCAAACCTTCACCATCTTCTTGTTTACGTTCTACCTGGTCGCCGAAGGGCCAAAAGTGCGCCGGCTGTTGTGCTCGATGCTGAAACCCGAACGCCAACGTGAGTTCTTACGAGGCTGGGATATCGCTATCGAAAAGACCGGCGGATATCTCTACTCACGGTTACTACTCGCGGCCATTTGCGCTTTCTTCACGTGGATCGCCCTCAAGATTATCGGCGTCCCGTATGCCGAAGCGCTCGCTCTTTGGACTGGCCTAGTGTCACAGTTCATTCCCGCCATCGGAACCTATATTGCTGCCACTTTGCCAATCTTGATCGCCTTGTTGGTTGACCCTTGGAAGGCTCTCTTTGTGCTGATCTTTATCGTCTTATATCAGCAACTCGAGAACTACTTCCTTAGCCCCCGCATTACCAGCCACACCATGCAACTGCACCCCGCAGTAGCCTTTGGGGCCGCAATCGCTGGCGGTAGCATCATGGGTGCAGTCGGTGCTCTACTTGGATTGCCGGCAGCAGCAATCATTCAAGCCTTCGCGTCCACTTACATCCACCGTCATGACGTCATTGACTCCCACCTAACCCAAGGCCCGTCCGACCAAGAAAAGCTGCAAACGTCGACCGCCTGAGGGCACTCAGCCGGAGCGGAGGCGAGCACCGAAGTCTTGGGTGGCGACCTGAACCATGTTGTCGATCACGGGTCTCACGTCTTCATCGGTCAGGGTTCTATCGGGAGCCTGAAACTTGAACTGGAACGCAAGACTCTTCTTGCCTTTTGGAAGAGGATCGCCTTTGAAAACGTCAAAGAGCTCTAACGATTGGCAGAGCGGGCCGGCGTGACCTTGCAGCAGCGACCGCAGAGATCCTGCTTCAACACCCTCATCGACCTCTAATGCCACATCGAAAAAGGTCGCTTGATGGGGTGAAATCTTCCGATAACTATCATCGAGACTCAGGTGAGCTCGGATAAGTGGGTCCAACTCGATCTCGGCGACCACCGTTGAGATAGGAAGATCGAAAGCCTTGGCCTGATCGGGGTGGAGCTGGCCAAACCAGCCGATTTTTATGCCGGCCAGCACAACGTCACCAGTGCGGGCCGGGTGAATACCTGGCACGGGGACTTGGGCCGTCGCAAAGTCGAGCGTGATTGCGAGATCTTTAGCGATCCCCTCGAGGGCACCCTTGATGTCATAGATGTCGAACGGCCTAGCCTGATCATCTCCGTGAACCGGGGTCGCAGCATCAACCCCACACATGACAGCGCCGATGACCCGCTTCTCGTTGGGCAAGCCATCACCGTTCGCTTTGGCTTCGGGTGACGGCGAAACCACCGAACCAATCTCGGCTAAGCAAACCGTCGACGCATTGCGAGCCACGTTGTATGCCGCCGCATCAAGAAGGGTTGGGACCAACGAAGTTCGCAAATAGCATTCTTCATCTCTGATCGGATTGACCAAACGAACCCGAGGCATGTCGACCCAGCCAAGCTTGTCATAAAGAGCATCAGATACGAACGACGTCGTTTGGGCTTCGTCCAGGCCTGATGCCAAGAGAGCGCTCCGCACCTTACGTTCGGTCAGCTGTTCGGGCGTTAGCCCGCCAACCCGCTCGCCGCTCGCTGGCAACGTGCGGACGATATTGTTGTAGCCAAAACATCGGCCGACCTCTTCAATTAGATCAATTTCGCGGGTCAGGTCGTACTGACGCCAGCTCGGAATTTGGAATTGCAGAGCGACGGGTGTGTTGGAGTCGACAATCTCGGATTCGGACTTTGACACTTGCCCGATGCCGATCGGCGCCAGCAGGCCCACGACCTGGCTTGTCGTCAGGTCAATCCCTAAGAGTCGATTGACCCTCTCGGCACGCAAGCCAACCGTTTGGGGTTGCGAGATCGTCTTGGCCTTAACATCGATAATGCCGGCTCTCACGTTGCCGTCGCCTAGTTCGGCCATGAGCTGAGCGGCATGTCGGGCCGCTGTGTCACAATTGCCCGGATCGACACCTCTCTCGAATCGGGCGGACGACTCGGTTCGAATACCTAGTCGCTTGGCCGTGGCCATGACAGACTCCGGATCGAAGTGGGCGGATTCGATCAGGACCCGGGTTGTTGTTGGGGACACTTCCGAGCTTTGGCCGCCGATCACACCAGCGATAGCAACCGGTTGGGTCGCATCACATATGAGAAGATCTTGCTCGGATAGCTCACGCTCCACATCGTCAAGGGTCGTCATCTTCTCATCCGGCAAACCGCGCCGCACATTGATGCTCGGGCCAGCCAGGTTGTCGAGATCAAACGCGTGCAGAGGCTGGCCCCACAACAACATGATGTAGTTGGTGATGTCGACGATGTTGTTGATTGGCCTCATGCCCGAGGCACGCAAGCGCCTTGCCAGCCACGCCGGTGATGGTCCGATGGTTAAGTCTTCCACCACCATGGCCACATAACGAGGGCAGCCATCGGCGTCCGCAATAGTTACGGTGGCAAGATCTTGCACGGCGGGAGTCGACTCCGAGATATCGAAATCAGGAAGCTGGACGGATGCGGACTTGGCGGCCGCTACCTCACGCGCCACGCCGATCATCCCCATGCAGTCCGGTCTGTTGGGAGTGATTTCAAGCTCGACAACAGCCTCGTCAAGGCCCAGAATCTGCGCGACCGAACTACCAATCTTACTCTCGGGGGCGAGAATCACAATGCCGGAATGGTCCTCCCCCAACCCCAGCTCATCGGCGGCACACAGCATCCCGTGCGAGGTCACCCCGAGAGACTTGATTTCGCGAACTGCGATCTCCATACCATTGGGCAATTTGGCGCCGGGCTTTGCCAACGGAACTTTATCACCGGGACCAAAGTTGAACGCCCCACACACTACTTCACGGGTGCCATCGCCATCGTCGACATGCACGAGCTGGACACTTTTAGCCCCTTCGATCGGGAGACACTCCTTGACTTCACCCACTACAACATGCTCAAGAGCTGATGGCCGCCGAAGTTCCTCTACAACCAAACCCCGATCGTTGAGAATCTCGCATAGCGCTGCGATGTCAGTCTCGCTCTCAAGACTCAAGCCAGGAACTAATTCTTTCAACCACGACAGTGAAACTTTCATTCAAAACTCACTTTCAATTTTGATTTGCTCGCTTCGCTTCGCGACCGGGGACACCCCGGTCACCCCGACGGAATGGATCCTCACGGTCGCCTAGCGGCTCCCTCAGGATGACAAAGTACTGGTAACGACACTCCGGGCGAGAGGGCGTGAATGGCTACCTAGAACTGCGCTAGGAAACGGATGTCGTTGTCGTAGAGGAGCCGAATGTCATCGAGTCCATAGCGCAACATGGCGATACGTTCCACCCCAACACCGAATGCGAATCCTTGCCACACTTGAGGATCGTATCCGACAGCTTCCAACACGTTGGGGTCAACCATGCCACAGCCCAGAATTTCCAGCCAGCGATCATTCCACCACACATCAACCTCAGCAGAAGGCTCGGTGAATGGAAAGAAACTGGGCCGCAAACGGATCTTGAACGACTCGCCCAAGTACTCCCGGATGAAAGCCTCCAGCGTTCCGGCTAGATCGCCAAATGTGATGTTCCGATCGACTGCCAGGCCTTCAATCTGATGAAACTGAGCGGCGTGAGTCGCGTCAAGCGTGTCCTTACGGAAAGCCCGGCCCGGAACCAAATAATAAAGCGGCGGTTGAGCATTCTGCATTAGGTGGACTTGCACAGGCGAGGTGTGAGTACGCAGGAGGACTTGACCGCCCGAACCTGAAGCAACTTCGCCCTCAGTACCTTGTCGCTCAACATAAACAGTATCCATCTCGGATCGAGAGGGATGATTGCTGGGAATATTGAGAGCCTCAAAATTGTAGAACTCAGTCTCGACTTCGGGCCCCTCTGCGATTCGGTAGCCCATACCGATAAAGACATCACAGAACTCTTGGGTAACCCTGGTGATCAAGTGGCGATGACCGTGCCGGCGGCCTCGGCCCGGCAGAGTAACGTCGAGGCGTTCGCGCTCAAGCAGCTCTCGTGCCTCACGCTCACGAATGCTTTCTCGCTGAACAGTGAGTGCCTGATTGACCTGGGCATTCGCCTCTCCGAGAGCCCTACCCAATACCGGACGCAGCTCTGGCGTTAACTCACCCATCGTGCGCTTCAGCTCGCCCAAACGTGACTTACGTCCAAAGACCAGCGCCTGCACTTCGCCCAAGTCCTTCGAAGTCGTGGCATCCTTAACCCGAGCAAGGGCATCTTGGACAACTTGTGAGATCTCTTCAACTACAGCGTCAATATTCAGTATGACTCCTCCAGCGTTGCCCCGAACGTAAACCTATCGATCGAGCTTAGTAGCGTGGCTTGGCCGGGTAACGTTTAGCGTCCTCGGGCCGAGGCATCGCCACCAGGCCATCGTCGTTGCGGGCGTAACGAGCAATTCAAAATGGATCGACCATGTAGGTGGCTCTGCGGCTTCGCCACAGGTGGATCCTCACGGTCGCCTAGCGGCTCCCTCAGGATGACGGGAGGGACGTGAACGGATAAGCCCCGATAGGGCTTTCCTTGGGGGTTTCTGGGGTCTCCCCAGATGGAGGCCAGCCCGCTAGGGCTGGCCGAGGCGCATTAGTTCGTAAAGAAGGATGGCACCGGCGGCGGAGGCATTAAACGATTCCACTTCGTGGTGGAGAGGGATCGTCACGCTGGTGGTCAGCCGGTCGCTGATAGCCGATGACAGACCGTGAGCCTCACTACCGATTGCTAAGGCCCAACCATGTTGGATCAAGGCCACCAGCCCTGATTCCCCCAGGTCAAGTCCCCCAGTTGAGACTGCCCCGACTAGGGGCAAGTCGGCCGATTTGATAGCGTCGGCCACATCGCCGGCGGGGACCCTGGACCAGATCGGAATCGTAAAGTTGGCACCGGCGGCGGCCCGCAATACTTTCGGGTTAGTCACATCACAAGAGCCCGCAGTGACAACTACTGCGTCAACGCCCAAGCCCGCCGCGGTGCGAATCAGCGTGCCAACATTGCCGGGATCAGCAACATCATCCAGGATTAGTAGACGCCTGATGGGCGCCGGGGAATTGGCAGTGAAAGAATCAGGCGACATCGGAGCGACGTTGGGCTGCCAGTTGGCGACCGCTACTACTCCTTGAGGTGTCTGGGTTGTAGCGATCGCTTTGAGCTGAGTTGCGTCGACTGAGTAGGTCTCGTGCGCATCAACTTGAGGATGGGCCAGTTGGCTCTGATCCGAATCAACGAAGAGCTGCTCGATTTCGACACCGGCTTGGGCCGCAGCGCCAATCAGCCTGGGCCCCTCAAGAAGAACTTGGCCACTGGCCAATCTATCTTTGGCGAAATGTAAACGCTTAACAGATTTGAGCACGGCCTTGCTGGCTGGCTCGTAGTTGTGATTACTCATGGTCACCTACGCCTCCCTCGATGCCGAAACGAGAAACACGAAGTGGCTCAAATCTATAGGTTGGTCTGCGGCTTCGCCGCAGGTGGATCCTCACGGTCGCTGCTCCCTCAGGATGACGAACAGGGCTTTGGTCTGCGGCTTCGCCACAGGTGGATCCTCACGGTCGCTGCTCCCTCAGGATGACGAACGGGGCTTTGGTCTGCGGCTTCCGCCCCTCACGCTCGGCTTCCGCCTCGCTCAGGACAGACTCCGGTCGATCCTCACGGTCGCCTAGCGGCTCCCTCAGGATGACGGGAAGTGACTACTTGGCCTCGAGGGCAGTCTTGGCTACGTCACAAACAGACGCAAACGTGTCTGGTTCTGCGACAGCAAGCTCGGCGAGAACCTTGCGGTCAAGATCGAACTCAGCCAATTTCAGACCATGCATGAAATTGCTGTAATTGAGACCGTTGATACGGGCACCAGCATTAATGCGTTGGATCCAAAGACGACGAAACTCGCCCTTTTTGGCACGCCGGTCGCGATAGCTGTAAGACAACGACTTAAGTAGTTGCTCACGAGCTTTACGGTAGCTGATGCGCTTCTGTCCGTAGTAGCCCTTCGCTGCTGATAAGACTTCTCTACGCTTTTTATGTCCGTGAACGGAACGCTTTACGCGTGCCATCGCACTCCTCCAAACTCAGGCCCCGGCTCGGTGACCGCTGGCAAAACAAGCTCGAGACGGACACTGCCCGTCTCGACTTTCACTAATCCCCTCCAAAAGAGAAGGGGACCAAATTTTAGAATTTCAACTGCTGATCATCTGGCGCACATTAGCCTCGTCAGCCTTTGATACCAGAGTTGGCTGACCCAAACGACGCATACGACTCGACGCCATCTTGCCATTGTTGTGCCCGCGATAAGCTTTGCGGCGCCGGATCTTGCCGGTGCCGGTGAGCTTAAAGCGCTTTACGGCAGATCGCTTCGTCTTCATCTTTGGCATTAGAAATCCTTTTTTCTAAACGTGAGGACTGTCTGAACAATCCCGGTATGTGTCTCAGTGGCGGCGTTGGAGCTTTCAGATGCCGACTCTTATGACACTCAAAATCCACTCTAGCCTCTAAGGGCCCTTAGCTTCACCCTTGCGCTTCAAGTCGGGTCTCTGGCTCTTGACCTTCGTCATTAACCTCTTCAACACCGGCCTCAACACCAGGATCGGGCTCGCTAACCTCGGGCTCGCTAACCTCGGGCACGCCGGCCTCTGGCGCAAGTTCTTCCAGCTTAGCCTGTCGAAGTTTGCCTTTGCCACGTGTTCGGCCCAAACTTCGCTCCTCTTCAACCCGCACTCGTGGAGCCGCATCGCGACGAGTAGGCCCCAACACCATCATCATATTGCGCCCATCAAGCTTGGGGGGAGCCTCAACAGTTGCTTCCTCTACCAAATCTTGCGCCAGCTGATGAAGAATCCGAGCACCCAGTTCGGTGTGGGTCATTTCACGGCCCCTGAACATGATCGTGATTTTCACCCTGGCACCGTCCTCGAGGAATCGGGCCACATGACGCTTTTTGGTCTCGTAGTCATGTTTGTCGATCTTGGGCCGAAACTTCATTTCCTTCACAACGATCTGTGTTTGGCGCCGTTTCGACTCTTTAGTCCTCTGGGATTCCTCATAGAGGTGCTTGCCAAAGTCCATAAGGCGACACACGGGAGGATTCGCTTGTGGCGCAACCTCCACGAGATCCAACCCCAGCGCACGGGCAGCAGCGAGGGCCTCTGGAACAGATTTTATGCCCAGCTGATCGCCCTGCGCACCCACCAGGCGCACCTCACGTGCTCGAATTCTTTCGTTGACCCTCGTCTCGCGTCGGTCGATGTCAATGCCTTTCGTGTAGCTCGTCGTTTCGACGAAAATATCGCTTAACCTTGTGAGGTTACTGCATCACCGAGCACCTTTTGACGATTGCAAGGCACCGGTGACAACCAACCATCATATTGCACTAGGTCTCAAAACGGCAGTCCATTTAGAGTGACCGACTCGTGGGTGACCACGTTGTCGGACAGTCATCATCAAGACCGTTTCTACCGAGTATAGAAATAGACAAGAGGAAGTGTCGATCGTGGAACGCAAACTTTGGACCCCTAAGGGCGATGTCAACGTTGGAGAGGCCGCCAATAATCAGGGTCAACCGGCACCGAAGAGCGCCTCGGCGGGGGCAACTGCATCGCCTGGCTCCTCAACCGCCCCGCCTGGGCGCACCGCCGAGACTGAAACCGGGACCCCTCCAGAGGTTGACCTGAAAGAAGTTGAGTCGTACATGGCTCAACTGCGAGAAGTTCCGGCTGAACAAGTGATCGTCAGTACAGCTATGTCGCTCTTTCAAGTTGCCGTCGTACACATGCGGCCTGAGCCCGAAGAACTTGCCGAGGCGAAACTAGCTATTGATGCCTTCGGCGCCATCGTCGAAACTTGCGGCGACCGACTCTCGAACGCTGCCGAACTAAAGCAAATGCTCCAAGAGATTCGGTTGCACTTTGTAAAACTGAGTAATGGCTCAGCAGAGTCTGCGGCGTCATAGCTATTGAGTTCCCCAGACACGGGGCTGCGAGGAGACCATTTCCGTCTTTGCGAGGAGCCCGCTCTGGGGCGACGAAGCAACCTAGTCCGTGACCTGCGCCTACGGAAGGGTAACTTACGGACTAGGTTGCTTCCCTCACGCCACTCCCCCTCGCTTCGCTTCGGGGTCGGGCTCAGGGCAGGCTCTGCTACGCTCCTCGCAATGACGACATGACTGAAAGGCTACGATGGCAGACGGCATATGGGATCCTGATCAGTATCTGAGATTCGAAACTGAGCGAGCCCAGCCGTTCTATGATCTTCTCGAACTGGTCGAGCCGCAAGTCGATATGATGATCGTCGATTTGGCTTGTGGCCCGGGCGAGCTGACGACGAAGCTTCATACCGGACTGCGGGCCAGAGACACCGTTGGGATCGATAACGACGATGCGATGTTGGACCGTGCCAACAAGGTCGCGACTCCGGGCTTGCATTTTGAGAAGGCCGACATGGCACAGTGGAGTGCGACTGAACGGGTCGACTTAGTGTTCTCAAACGCAGCACTTCACTGGGTCGCCGATCATCGAAACTTGCTTGCCCGTCTGCGAGATAGCCTCTCGGAGAGAGGGCAACTAGCCTTTCAGGTGCCTGTCGCCGATTCGGCAATGCACGAATGCGCCATGGCCGTTGCCGACGAGGAACCATTTCGCTCGCTGCTCGATGGCTACCAATACCTACCAGCCAGGGCAGTGCTTAGCCCGGAACGATATGCCTATTTGCTGTACGCACTGGGATTTCGTCGCCAGAGTGTGCGGCTACAGGTGTATCCGCACCTCTTAGAGTCCAAGTTGAGCGTCGTGGACTGGGCCTTAGGTAGCACGCTCACGCCATACCGAGAGCGTTTGAGCCCAGACGCATACGCCAATTTCGTTGATACGTTCCGGGACCGGATACTGACAGACTTGCCCGACGATGAACCCTTGTTCTTTCCC
>JBCKKC010000053.1:0-13078 GCA_038904395.1 Acidimicrobiia bacterium
TGCCCAACACGGGCCCCGCGATCGAGAAACAGCAGCGATAGCCGCCGAAACACCACTCCTACCAACCAGTCCCTGCCCCAACAGCGGCAAACTCATCCAAAACGATACTTACACCTGGGACAACACGACCAGCCCGCCACGAATCGCAACCCACGACACCACAACGCCCTACGAATCCCAGACACGAAGCCACACATACGACTGGAAAAACCGTCTCGTACAAACCACCACTAACGAAATCAAATCCAGCTACAAATACGACATAGCCGGCAACATCACAACAATCCAAACCCCCCAAGGCACCACCGCTTACACCTACAACAATCCCAGCGCAGGCCAAATCGAAACCGTCACCACAAACGAAATCCCTCTCAGAACTCCCGCATACGACCCCAACAACAACCAACTAGCCGACCAAACCGGCCAAACCTATACCTACAACACCCTCAACCAACCCAAAACAATAACCACCCCAGGCAAAGGCACAACCACCTATGCCCGCTGGCCTGACGGATCAATCAAAACCGAGCAAGCCGGCACCACAGCGCCAACCACCCACTATTGGACCAGCCCCACAACCCCAATCAACCAAACCCAAAACGGCACCACCGCCAGCTACCACCTCAACAAAGTCGCAAGAACGGTAACGCCCATAACGGGAGCAGCCGCCACAACTTGGGTACAAACCGACGGAATCAAAAACACCACCGCCGAAACCGGGAACAACCCCACACAAAAAACCCTCTACCACACCTACGACCCCTACGGACAAACCACCACCACAACCCAAAACGGCAAACCCACCACCATAGACACAACCCAAATCGCCACTAATCCTTACCTCTACAACCAAGAACAAACCAACACAACCACAAACACCCAACACCTAGGCAACTACCGAACCCTCAACCTCACCCAAACACGCTTCACCCAAACTGACACCTTCGACCAAAACCTAGCCAACCGAAGCGCCTACGGCACAACCGGCCCAGCCACCACCGGCACAGACCCCACCGGGCACGTGTTCTTAGCATGGTTCGCCTTGGACTTCCTAGGATTGCAGGCCCCAACCAGTCCCGTAGCCATTGCGAACGATGCCGTACAAGCAATCTTCACCGTGGGCGGAGGGGCCGAAGAACAAGTAGTAGGGGAACTAGCCGCCGAAGTCGGCGCCTCAAGAAAAGCAATCGACAGCGGCGCAGCCATAGGCGACTCAGCCAGCGCCGCAGCCGCCCGACAACCCGAACAAGCAATAGCCGCCAACACCCCAGCCAACGCCGCCACACCAAAACTAGCCAGTCCAGCCAACGCAGCTCAACCCGGAGCGGCCGCAAGAGACGTCTCCGATGCGGGGGAGGTCGCTCGCCCCGGCGGTAGTAAATATGAGCCGCAAAGATATTCGACGGGAGAGCGCATTGATTTCGGTAGAGGTGGCCTAAGGGGGCCACGATGGTCACCGCCTGAGGGGAGAGTGGTAATATCTGAGGCTCCGCCACAGGTAATCGTACATGATGTGAATCACATTGTGAATGCGCCATCGCCCGATTTCAAGGACTTGCCAATCCCAGATGCAGAACTGGAAAGGATCAAGTGGCACAAGCCCGAACCGCAAGAGACACCTTTTAGCAGACGCCGGGCACTTGTCGTCGAACGGGGGCGAGTGGTGGGCAACTGGGAGCAGGCCCTGAAGGGTCCGAAAGTGAGCGATCTCCGGGTACGTTATGTAATTAGTGCCAAGTACAGCAAGAGAATCGACGAGATAGACGCTTACATAATGGCCCTCGACGACAGCCATGCACGACTCACTATGACAATCAACAGAGCGTGGTCGGCTGATGCCCCAACCGAGGCAGATCTGCAGCCAACGATTAGGGAACGCTTTTTGAGGTTTCTTCAGAAGTGACCCTATGGATGAATCTGCTGAGGGGGGTCGGTTGTCGGTGGCTGTGCGCCCCTCTGAACTCCGTATCATCCAAGATCGCTTCGACTGGTCCCCGGTTATGAGTCCGGATGATAGGTCCTGCCACCGGGGCCAGTCAGCTGGGCAAAACCTCCGGTCGAGTCAGTGCCTGCACCCGCCAGCGGCCTATCCAAATGTTCTTTTAGGTTTTTCTTAAGTATTGGGCCACTAGTGCCGATGGGTAGGCGATGCATGTTTGAGCATTCGAGCTTAGATGTGAGTAAGTCTGTAGGCCGGGGGAGCGCCGATGGTTGCCGAGACTGGGAAGACTGAGCGGAATACTGGTTGGGTGAAGTGGCAGAAGGACCTTCTTGTTTGGGGGACTACGGGTGTGGTGGTTTTGGGTTTGGTCGTGGGATGGTTTGTGTTGCGCCCCGCGAGCCAGCAGTCCGGTAAGACTGCTGGCGAGGTTGCGTCCGAGTCAGGGGCACAGTCTGAGCAGCGTTCTTCATCTGGGTGGGTGCCTGTGGGTGTTGATGTGTCTAACGAGAACAAGAATAGGCTTGTTTCATTGACATGGAATTTTGGGCAGGCACCCTACAGCAGTGCGGACCCGGCTTCTCCGACTTCGAGTGGAGGTTTTTGCTATTCGCGTGGGCCTGGGGTGGGTATGACCACGAAACTTGTGGGTCAGGGAAATAATGCAAGTCTAGATCTTGCTGCCAGTCAAAGTGTGGCTACGAATGTTTGGTGGAACAACGCGGCTGCGTTGTGGAACGAGTCTGGTTCGCCACCCACCACTAAGTTGGCTCCTTCGTTGGCTGGCACGAATCTCTTTGGTGGGGCATGTCGTGGTCAACCGACAAATTATGCGGCTGGACCAAGTTCTAGCGATGCTAGCCCCGATGATGGTTGGTTCATTAATGCTACAGACCCCGGTGATTCCGATATTGCTGGTAGGAGCCAGTTTCAGTCGCTGCTGGGCATGAATCATAAGTCGTTGTTGAGTGGGGGTAGTAGTTTTCCGGGGCAGCAGCACGATTTTTCGTATGATCCCACGACTTTGAAGTTGAAGGTTAAGTCGAACGCTCCGAACAAGGGTGGAGTGTTGTTGACTAATCCCGCCGCTTGGGGACCAAATACGTCTGGTAAAAGCTTTCGTGTTACCGACTATGACACGTCCGCCGGCGCAATTGACCCTATACCGATCTATCGGATTCACGTTGATGGCCCAAAATGGCAGATCAATAACAGTGGTTGGACTCAGAGTTGCCCAGACAGTCTCAAGCTGGAGCCCTATCTTGTCGAAGCGATGGCTCGGGGAGGAAAGTGGACCCCTCTGGGGACGCTCTGGCCAAACGCTCAATTTGGTACCGATTGCAGTTCCACGGCAGGTCTTACGACTGTCACATTCCCTCCGTCGGAGTTTTTCTTCAGAAATAAGTATAACAAACAGACTTGCGATTGGGATCCGACCGAACCTACTACAACCACGACAAATACGACGGCTCCGACGGCTCCTAACCCCCCGGCCAATTTCTCGGGGTGTTTTACCAAGATTCGTATTCAGCATCAATTTTTTGGTGAAAAGCAAAAGTCGCCAATCCTGGACATATCGAAGCTCCAGAGGCCCTCAGCCATTGACCCGAACTTACTTTGCGTAAGTCCTTGTCCATCCGGACAGGGGAGTCCGTTCAACCAGATGGCTTTTGAATATCCGGGATCATCGGGCTTCAATACCTCGCCCGGTCCACTCAATGTTGCTAACAACGGCGTCCACCAAACATATCTCAAAATGCAGTTCCAGGACTCTGGTAGTAACTCTGAGGCACCCTTTGATTCGAATGTTTATAAGTACTTATATTTCGAATGGGGAAGCCCTCAATCTGGCGGCTTTAACAAGATCGTTACTGGGCTGAGGCCGATACCATCCAGTTTGAAATTACTAAACCCCACCGCTCCAGCAGATCAAACCTGGTTTACTGGCCCAATGGCTGTAACTCAAGTTCAAGGCCAGTATCAGCAAGGCCAAAGTCAAACACAGACCGAAGACCAGGTCTATTTTCTATCTATGGCCCCCTTAACCAGTGATGGGGCCCAGGCACAGTCGATCTTTCCGCAAGTCAGACTTCATCCAATACCAGGCCAGACTGCTTCGCTTTCTCCGGTAACCCATGAACTGCTTCCTTCCTATTCTCTCGACAGCTCTATTCAGCTCAAAGGGTTCAAAGACCAGAGTTCTATATCACCGCCACAAACAGCGGGAGCAACAGCAGCACAGATCCAGTGTGTAACTGTCAGTGGGACGAATCCCCCGAGTGGGCCTACTCCCGGCGCTTGCGCGTCTACCGATACGAGTCAGAGGCCTGCAATGTATCAATATGATGCCACTGGACCAACTACCAATGCCTACAACCAACCGGACAACCCTCAGACAAATGCGACTCCCTTTATTGGGTTGCTGTTCAATACGACGGCAGTAACCGACAGTGCAGATTTGTTTAACAATGTGGCTGCACAGCTGCAGACCGGTGCAGCCGTGCCGACAGGTGGAAACTTGCACCGAAATCTTCAACGGCACGTTGCGTCTTCCGGTTCCCTTATATTTAATGACCTCGATGACACCGAGTTGAACCTCACCGTAAACACCGTTTCAGATCAAGGTACTTTCATGGCGGGTCAATGGAGTAGAGGCCAAACAACTTCCGGCCCGCAAAATCAAGTTACCCCGCCGCCTAATAGCTCGCCGATAGCCCCAGCTGCCATCGCGACAGGCGTTAGCAATGTGCAGCAAATGGCCGTGACCGGCGACGGGCAAACATTGTATGCCATCACGGCGGCTAGTCCGAACGCCGAAGGGTCACTCAGCGCTTACTCAGTTTCTTCCCAACAGCTGATACCCACAGCCAGCTTGGATCCTGCCCTCCAGCCGTTCGCACATGCCAACTCAATCATCTCGCTAAACATCTCAACTGTCACTAATAGCGCAGAGAAGCTAACGAATCAAGACGTTTACTCTGTAGTTACTGGGACCACGAGCGCCAATATCGAGGTGTTGGCCAAGACTTCTGGAGCTCTCAAACATATCGCAACAGCCACCCTCGCAAATGCCGTTCAGGCTGTCATGACTTCCACTGGTGACCTGTGGGCAATCGATAGTGGCGGCACCTTACACCACTTCCCGGCAAGTAGTTTCCGCACTAGCGCAGGCGGCAGTTGGAGTGAGGGCTCGTCCGTGAGCTACTCCGGGTCCATTTCCTTGACGAACATCTCGAGCATCGCTGCAATGAACGATGGTTCTCTCTGGGCTGTCGCGACCGGATCAGACTTGAATAACTCGAGCGGCAGCTATGCAGGGGACAGTGCCTACAGCAGCCTGTATATGCTGACGCCTTCGGGTAGTTCACTTACAGTGACGAACAGTCTTAACTCGCCCCAAGTATCTGCGTTCCTTGCAGGAGGAACGGCGCCAACTCCATCTAACCTATATCAGGTGTCAACTTCGCCATCGGGGGTTTTTATGATGTCGGGCGGACAGGCTCCTATATATCCGCATGGGCTGAGTAATCCTCCGATCACGATGACACATCAGACTGTTGCGAGTAAATACGCCCAGGCTCTCTTCGCGTCGTCCTTCCCATCCATCGTGGGCGGAGCTCAGACAACTCAAATCACAGCGATCGCTACTGACAACAAGGGTGTGCTCTATGGCTTCGACAATGTAAATAGTCAAATCGTGTCTATGCCTGTGCCCGATAGCCAGATCGGATTGAGGTTGCCCTCCTGTCAATTCAATGGGGTCAGCATTCCCCAGACTTCAACTGGTACCTGGGTGCTGGGGGCGCAGGGCGGTAACGGTGACTCATCTAACGGGCTGAGCGGTGCAATTGGTGGCTATGGGCAATACTTGGCAACAGGTGAACAACTCGCAGGCAAAAATCTCTTCGTTGCCACTGGATGCAATACGCAGCGCTGGAACTCATTGACCGTACCGTTTGGGGGGGACCAATTCGTGACGTCTTCTGCTCACACCGGCGGCAGCGCTGCAGCGATCGTTGAGGGTTCGGAGTGGCCACCGTTGTTGTCACCTCCCGACCTATCGCATACGCTGTTGACAGCGGGTGGCGCTGGCGGCTCCTCACTTCCGGCTGCCGATCAGTCTGATGCATGCCTGAACCCGGGGCCGCCGCCAACGGGTACTGCTGTCGGCTCAGATGGTGCGTGTGACCCTCCGACAGTTACAAATTCGATGGCCGGAGTTTCCGGATGGGGTCTCATTGCAGATGCTGTTGCCGGTGGGCGCGGTGGTTATGGTGCCTTTGGCGCCGGTCTAAATGGCGTTGAGAGTTCTGGTTCTGGAAATCCCACTCAACCGAGTATCAATGGCGGAACTGGTGGTGGCGGCGCGCAGTCGGTGCCCAATGGTACCGGGAGCTCGCTGAACTTTTCTCCTTCAGGGGGCAAGTGTGGCCAGCAAACAACAGCCACCCCTCCAGCTCCCGACCCCAAATATTGCGGCGGCTCAGTCTGGAATCTGAAGGATCTTCCCCCGACCAACGAAGGTGGGGCGAACAATGGCAATGGGACCGATGGCATTGGTATTCTCGGCGGCGGATCTGGTGGTTTTATCCCGAACCCCACAGGTGGCGGGTTCGCTCAGGATCACTATACGGCTGTTTATCCGGGCCCATGCGACCTTGGACCCGGTGGTAAGATTTGCCAGGGATACAAGGCTGAGTCGCGCCCGACTGATCCGACGAACGCAGCGAACATCTACCGCGACCAAGGTACCAAGACATCGGTGTGCACCGGGAAGAGTGGATGGCCCTGCAATACGACGTGGCAGGCGTCCGGTGATGCGCAGTCGGGGTCTGCGCCGGGTATTGGCGGGAATGGATCTGATCAATTAGCATGTATTGGCCAAAACAGCAAGTTGTACTGGGTCGACAAGTGCACGGACAATGATACTAATTGGAACTTTCCTCCGGTCGGTTCCGGGGGTGGCGGTGGATTCGGCGGAGGGGGCGGGGGTGCTATCTACAATCGGCCTGCCACCACGATTAGTCCTGGAAACCCCAATCGGACTCCTTCCGCGGGCGGCGGTGGGGGCTCTTACTCTAAGAGTAATCATTACCCTGAGGTGCCATGCATAGTGAAAGAAGGCCATCCTCCTACACTAAGTTTCGCGTCGCAAAATCCTGGTCTTGTGTATTGCCAGCCTGGTGTAACAATTACGTGGAAGCCATAATCTCCGCGTCATCTCGATTATTGATTGCATGCACTTTGTGGTTATTTCAACATTTTCCTAAAGGTTCCCTTCCGGCCTGCCGATACCTGGTGCAAGACTTTGTTTGATTGTCGTTGAAAGTAGCAGGCCATGAAACGATTCAGGGTTAGATTCCGGACTGTGGCTGTCTGTGTGGTGGTAGCACTGGCAGCTTCGGCGTGTGCCGGTGGTTTGGGTCAAGTGGGCCCGGGGCGGGGGGCGAGCGAGCCGCGCGATGAGATCCCCGATGCTACACAGCTACCCCGATTTGCGGTGGATCGGAATCAGGCAACTACAACGACCGCTTCTCGTTCAGCTAATGCGCCGAAGGCAAATGTGCCATCTTCTATAAAACATCCGTTGCCTGGTGGTGCTGGGGGTCCTGGGCGACTCGGGTCGAGGTCGGTTGCCAATCGAGGCATCGGGCCTATCTTGAGGCAAACGCCATCGTCGGGTGCGGGTCAGACAACACCCCCAGCGTGCAGCTTGATTAATGCTTCTTCCCCGCAGGACTACAGCAACCAACTCAGCCAGCAGAACGATTCAGTTGTTGTGTCGACGAGCCCCACCATTTGTACCGGGCAGGCCAACCACACAATTTTGTTAGGTACTTCCGTGACTCTGCCTGGCACCAACGAGTTCGATCCAACGGGGATCTTGAATCCGATCAATGGGAGCGGCAGTCAGAGTGACGGGGATGGATCAGTCCAGTTTTCAAGTCTGGTAGATGGCCAGGTTTATTATTGGGAGGATCAGTCGGATCCGGCAAATGTTCCTATCAGTTCGTTTCGGGTCGATCGGGGCCGAGAGTTGGTGCAGCCTATGGACGTCGTGGGGCCCCTCAGTGTTTCTTTAGCAACGGGCGGCCTGACAACTGCATTTAAAACCAATGGTGGGCCAGTGCAGCTCACGGGGGTCTACCAGTCTCGTGGCATCAATGGGTTTGCACCTCCCGCCCCGGCGACACCCAAATTACTACCACAGGGGTGGACTTTGCAGGGGGCAAATCCGCAGTGGGCAGCGTTGACTCCACCCAGCAGTGCCAATGGCAACGTCGCCACTTTGTGGTCTTCATCTGGCCTGCAAGTGCCTTACATTCAAACAACTTCGAGTTATACACAACAGACCGGTTTTGTTGCGCCGAGTGGGTTGACAGCAATGCCTGCTGCCAGCTATCCGTTCTTGTCTACCGCTCCCGGCGGCTACTCCGCGACTGACGCGATGGGTAGTTACACCAATTTTGACCCTAATGGGCGGCTCGCTAGCGCTGGTAGCACTCAACCAGGATCCATGCAATACACGTATAGCAACGGAGTTCTGGTCCAGATTACGGATCCGCAATCCAAACGTAGCGCCGAGATGATCACGCCGAGCACGGTGAGTTGGTTCAACAGCAACGGATACAAGAGTGGGAGTGCTACATGCCCACAGGTGACCGGCACTAAGCACACTCCGCAGAGAAGTTCGAGCACCCTGATATGCCGGTTTGTCGGTCTTCATGACGCAACTCAGAAAGATTTAGGCACTTACATAAATCCTACCGGTGGCGCGACGAACAACCGGTATGTGACAAGCTTTAAGTACTGCTATTACCTTTCGATTCCTAACAAGTGTGATAGTTCGAAACGGAGCGATCCGGGTTTGCAGCTCGAGAGGGTCGAGAACCCTGGCGCAGCGGTTACTGACTTTTCTTTTGCAACTACACGCGTAACAGGCGGCCAAAACCCCAATATTACGACTTGCCCTTCCACGCCTGCCTCAACTCCTTGTTTATTGGCTGTTCGCACTGCAGTTGCTTCTGACTATTACCAGCAGACAACTGGGATCTCAGGGTTGCTTGGCGGGTTCCACTATGACATTTTTTACAATCTAGATGGCAGTGTCGAGGCCATTCAAATGCCGAGTCCAGATCCGCAGTCGCCCTCCCGCCTGACCAACCCGGTGGCTCCAAGTTTCAAGTTATACACATATAACGATCAGAGTACTGACGTCAGCTATACGGCATCTTATGACCCAAGTTCTAATGATATTGGTCAGCCCAGCAAAGTCGGCACCGTGACATACGATTCTGCCTATCGCCGAACCTCCAGTACAGGCGCCGACGGGAATCCAATGGTTTTTTACTGGGACACTCAAGGGGACCAGCCCACTGCAACTCTAAATCAGAACTACCTATATGCCAGCGATCCGACATTAAGGCAGAGGACACCTGGGCTCGTTCAGTCGTCTCAGTTTGATTCGAAAGGACGTCCAGCCTCGAATGTGGCTTCGGCCCCAGAAGTGACGCTTTCGGGAGCGACTTGTTATTCTCCTCCGTACAGGAGCGACAAGGCGCCCAAGACGTTTGCAAACTATCCAAGCACTTTGCCAACCTGCTCAGGTATCGCGATAACAACCCCCCAATATAGTCAAACAAGTGCGACCGGGACACCCGTTGGCGGTGGTATCAAGAAGGCGAGTTGGACCAATCAGCAGGGATCAGGCGCACCGATGCAAATTGCCACGATCGGAGCGAATAGCAATCAGCCAGTGGGCAGCGGCGACACCATTTATGCGCCAGCGACTTCCGTAGCTGCCGGGGACCCGGTGAACGCTCTGAATGGTGCTGGGTTTGTGGTGTATGACTTTGAGCTCAATCCGTCACCGGACATTTCAGCAATTGAGTGGACTGCTCCAGACGCTGGCATATGGCCTAGTGGATGGGGCATTTCTGTCAATGGGCAGCTGCCAAACGTGTGGGGCAGCTGCGTGGGCCCAATGTCTCAACCCTATTCACCAACTCAATACAATCAACAACCCGCATATTGCGTACATATCCCCGTCAGCACCACCGACATTAGCCAAGTGCGGATCACTTATAACTGGGGCGCGTATCAGAGTACTTCGGGATATCAACAGCCGCAATTCTCGGATATTACGACGCTCACGGTGGATAAGGTCAACAGCAGTAAGCAAGCTTCCTCTCTGACGTATAGTGATGTTGATCCTGGCTACGGCCAGCCCTCACAAGTGACTTCCATGTCGTCTGCGGGTAAGGGCACAACTGTCTATGACTATGTAAATGCTATGGGAGGCCAGCAACTCGACCCATTCAATGGGCGGGTGGGTACGACGACATTCATTCCCGATCCAAATTCAAGTAACTCGGGCAACATTCAGACCTCAGCCCAATACGATTCGAGTCACTACCTGCGCCAGACCGGGTCTACTTTGCCGGCTGGTAATCAATTATCATCTGCCTACTATTCGAGTACAGACACATTGCCACTCTCATTTACTTCGCAGTGTCGTACGCCAAGTGACTACTGGCTGACCGGACAATTGAAGTCCGCGACCGAGCCGGCACCGAACACGCCTCCCTCGGGCCAAACACTGAATCCCCAAGCGGACACTACTGGCGGTGGTAATACACACGAGAACATTTACGATGGTCAGGGTCGCATTATTGGGCAGCGTCAAACAAATGCTGTTAGTGGCAACAACAATTGGAAGGGCGCTTGGACTTGCTTGACCTACGATGCTCGAGGTCGCTTAAAGCAGACAGTAGTTAATAAGGATCTTAACAACGGCTCGTCTCAACAACACACGATTACTCGAAAGAACACGTTTAACGCTCCGAATGTGTTAGTTAATTCGTCATCCGAAACTGTCAAAGGGCAAACTACGTGTATTTCTCAGATTCAGAATCTCTTGGGTGCTCCGCAAGAATACGTAGATACGCATGGCTTTACGACTAGCACCGTCTACGATGAGACTAACCCGTTCCAAGTAGTCGGCCGCATGATCACCGGGCCGAGTGACCAACGGTCATTTGGCTGCCCATCAGGGACTAACCCAGGCGGGGATGTCTCGCCTCAAGGTCTACCAGATTATTACCCTGCCCAGCTTGGCCCCCTCGCGGGCCAATGCGCAAGCGGCTCCCCGCAAACCGGGCTACCTGGCAGCCCCTCGCAAGGAGGCGGCCAGCCTTTGTCGCAGGAATGCTACACCTACAGCAAAGGTTCAGCTGGGAGACTCACCACTATTCAGCACGCTATTCAGGGGTTTGCGCAACCCCAAATATCGTTCGGGTATTCGGGCGCTTCGCAATTCACCAGCGTCGTAATAAATGGTGTTACCACCGCATCGTTGTCTTATGACAATATCGGATTGAATGGCAAAACGATAGACCTCAACCCCGACGGCCAGGGGGTGGCTCATTACCTTGGAGCCGTTACTCACGGCATCGCCGGCGAAATCGCGAACCAGTCGACAACCCTAAATCCACACACATCCTCTCCTACGACCACGACCACATCGCAAAGTTTTGACGGCTACGGGCGCTTAGCGAAAGCCAAGACTCAACAGGGTGCAAGCAATTTTGAGCAAGACTACAGCTACGATCCGACCAGTGCGGGCGGGTGCAACTCTGCAACAGGGCCGATGGCAGGCTCAGTTGGGGAACACGTGAGCGCCCCGGTTGGTGCTAACGGTAACATCATGGTGCCTCAAACAGTCAATGTAGGCAATCGAGCTAACTGCTACAACTGGTCCGATCAGTTGACATCGAGCGGTACAAACAGCCCAGGTTTGGGTGCACCCTCGATTGGCAGCGTTAAGTACAACAATATGGGTAGCATCACGGAACTTCATGCCCCGACCCAGTGCTCCGGAGGCGGTGGCTTTGGGGAGCCGCCAACCAGCTGCTCCGGAGGGGAAACAATCGAAAACTTTACATACGATGCAGCTAACCGGGCTAGAGCAGTAACTGATTCGGCAGGTAATTCAGCTACCTATTCGTATGATCCGTCGGGGCGAATATCGCAATATATCAACAAGACCGCGCCGGCGGCCTCGCAGCAATCCGTGAGCACGACGATGTATTACAACTACACGAGCTCTAGTGGGGATGGCGGTCCCACTGTCATATCGGATTCGAGTCAGAATCCGCTTTCAATGACCTTCTGGTGGCCGGGGGGAATAATGCAGACGGTACAGCTACAGAGGCTGACTGCGAGCAACTTGGCGGCGCAAACCACCTACACATATACTGACCTGACTAATAATGCCATCTTCTCGACCGATGGCACCGGCACTGTTCCTTCGCCTCAAACCCAACCCATATATGACCCCTACGGCAACCCTGTAAACACAGGTGGAACGGCAGGATCAGACCTCAAGCCGCCGGAGAACTACCCAACAACGGGCTATCAGGCAGATATTCAACGCCAAACAGAGCCATCTCTGGCCATACCCGTTACCCCTATGGGTGCACGCCTCTATATTCCATCGCTTGGCATTTTTGCTCAACGGGACCCCTCCCCATATGCCAATGGAGCGGCGATGAACTTTTCGGTCAATCCGACCCAATTCCCTGACCTCTCCGGTCAATTCTCCTGCAACATGTGGTGCATCGTGGGAATAGCAGCGGCCGCCATTCTTGTGATTGTCGTCGTTAGCATAATGGTTGAGTTTGCAACAGGCGGCCTCGCAACCCCAGCGGTAGCGATGGCGGATGCGGCTGCTCTGGGCGCTGTTGGATCAATCGAGCTTACAGCGGCCGCATCAGGGCTAGAAGGTGGTGCTATTTTAATTAACATAATACCCGCCGCCGCCGCCGAAGCGACTCCTCTTCTCGCGGCGGGTGCCGGTGCAGGTGGTGCTGGAGGTGCCGGTGCTGGATTCACATGGGCTGCTGTTGGCGCCACGGCAAAGACTCTTCTATATGGAGTCGCCGCTCTCGCTGTGGTCGCCTGTACGATCGGTTGTTGGATCGAAGCGAGCAATAATCAACCCACCCCGGCACCCACAGCCACAAACATCACACCAACCCCGGGTCCGGGTCCAGGACCGGGTCCGGGTCCGCGATGTCCCACCGGCGAGAAACGGATCAATGGCATATGCAAGCATCCATTTCCACCGTGATGAGGAGT
>JBCKKC010000054.1:0-13020 GCA_038904395.1 Acidimicrobiia bacterium
GATCCATCGAGTCAACTCGTGAGCGATCTGACTGACTGACTGTTCCCTGTTTCGGGCGCCTCGCGGTATGTATCCCAAACAGGCCGAGCGAATTTGGCTATACTTTTGGCTATGAAAGTGTCTGAACAGTTGCCCCTTGGTCAAGTAAAGGACAATCTCTCAGAGGTTGTGGACCGAATCGAGCGTGAGCACGGACGAGTCGTCATCACTAAACACGGAAGACCCGCTGCAGTGGTCTTGAGCACGGAAGATCTTGAATCACTCGAAGAAACTCTGCAGATCCTCTCGGATCCAAAATTGATGGCACAAATCCGAGAGTCGATTGATGACGTCGCAAAAGGGCGAACGGTCAAACTGACTAAACAAGAAGCCCTCGATCTCGTCAACAATCGACGCTCGTGATGGCGGACAAGTTCGAGGTCGAATGGACAGGACGTGCAAAGCGGTCCCTACAACGACTTCCCGAGAAGGTTGCCCATGCCGCCATCGAATTCATCTATGGGTCACTTGCCGACAATCCTCCCAGAGTTGGTCATAAGTTACGTTTCGAATTGGAAGGCCTCTATAGCGCACGACGCGGCGACCATCGCGTTATCTACCGCATCGCAGAAGACTCCCGGATTTTGACAATCATGGCGATTGAACATCGCTCGGACGTCTATCGAGGCCGTTGAAGGCAGATAAGGTGTCGGGAAGTATGTAGCGTGATGTAACCATTCACGTCTCCTACCCCGTCATTGCGAGCGGAGCGAAGCAACCTAGTCCGTGACTCACACCACGTAGACCCAGGTCACGGACTAGGTTGCTTCGTCGCCCCAGAGCCGGCTCCTCGCAATGACGGGAAAAGCCTGCTTACAGCCCTCGGGGTCCGGGGGTATGAATGGATACATCGTGGTTGCTTGAGTCGCAGGGTGCTATCAGCCCGCCTCCTCGGTTTTTGCCGCTCCAGTGGCGCCTGAGTTGGCAGCAGCGGCTTGGTTGGCGGCTGCATGATCGAGCTGGAATGAGTCGCCATCCATGGACAACACGCGGGGATCGCGGGTGCTGTCAGAAAGTGCGCTTCCGCCCGACACGGTACTGTCAACTCGGGTGATGCCTAGGGAGCTGCGACGACGTCCAGCGGTAGGCGGCCTAGCGGACATCTGTTGGGCCCAGTGTGCGAAGTGATCTGGACTTGGCACTCCAGTCTCGTTATCAGCAAGAACAGATTCATGCAAATCGTCACCAAGCACGATCGTCTCGATCATCATGTTGTTACTCATGTTTGCTTCGGCAACGTCTCCGAGCATGAATGCAGAAAAAGAGCTTTGTGCGTGTCCCAAGGCTCCTTGTTTAACGTTGACTTGCACGTCGTAACTTACTGAGCTCCCGGGTGAAAGAATCTCTGGCTCCGTACAGGTTAGAATCGTTTTGGCACCCGGTGCCGATGTGCATATTGAAGATTCGCTTGAACTGTGGACAGAATCAATCGTGAACTGAGATGGCGCCACGTACATGGCTCCGAATCCAGGTGCATCAGCATCGCCGACGTTGGCCACGGTGAGGCGAACTAATCCTTTGCGCCCGGGGGCGAAGTTTCCTATGTGCTCCAATTTGACTGACAAGTCTGGCCCATTTTGTGCGAGGGCTGTTTGTGGGCTCATGCAGACAATGAAGGTCAAGGCGAGTGCCGTAATGGCACCAATCCTAAGGGCTCGCGTCTTCGAGTGTGATTTCACGTGAGTCTCCGATGTCGTAGAAATTGATTCAAGGCATATGCATGACTAGCGCCGGACTCGCCCGCGAGTCAAATGGACTGAGCGGGAGCCTGGTTAGTGAACCTTTGGCCGATTGGTGACGTTCAGGAATCGCGGGCCAACTTGATCAGTGGTTCTATATGCAGTGCTGCTTTCGTCAAGCCGGTGGCGAAGTTGTCGATGGCTGGAATCACAGTCACCATGGGGGCAATCTGTTCTAGTCGGGCGAGGTTGGTTTCCTCGACAAGGCCGCCTCGAAAGTTGGAGACGACGAGGCCAGCGAAGGGGAGTGCCCTACGCTCGATGGCCTCGACGACCAGGGCTGTGTGGTTCAGCGTGCCCAAGCCGGGTCGAGCGACGAGAACGATTGGCCAGCCAAGGGCGATCGCCAGGTCGGCCATGGTTAATGTGCCAGCCAGAGGTGACAGCAGCCCTCCGGCAGATTCACAAATCCGATGGTTGGCTTCGACGGCTTGCGTGAGTTCGGCCAGCTCTACGATATCAAGGTCGTATCCCTCACGTTCGGCGCACACGGCTGGGGCGAGAGGGTCGACAAAGCATTCCCAAATGAAGCTCCGAACGCCGGTTTGTTGTGTAACCCAGGCGGCATCATCATCGGGTGGCGATCCGGTTTGCACTGGCTTGATTACTGCTACCGAAGGATCATCTGATGAGAGGGCCAACGCCAAGACAGCAGTGGCCACAGTCTTGCCGACTCCCGTGTCGGTCCCTGCAACAAAAAAGTCCATCGTCTAGGCCACGGCTGCTTGCGCTTGTTGAAAGCTTGCCACCACGTGGTCGATGTCAGCTTCGGTATGCGTGGCCATCGGACACAAGCGGATGCGAGCTTGGCCTTCGGGAACTGAGGGTGGCCTGATGACCGGAGCGAAAATCCCCTGTTGGAAGAGATGCTCCGATACGGCAAGTCCGGTGTCGCTTGCACCAAGAATCACAGGCACGATAGCGCCAGTAGGTTCCAGCACATTGAAACCGGCTCCAGACAGGCCACTTGCCAGACGCGTTGCCAGGCTCAGGGTATTCTGAGCGCGTTCTGGTTCAGCCTCGATCACATCAAGTGCTGCCACAGCCGCTCCGACCACTGCCGGCGCTGGTGCGGTATCAAAAATGTAAGTGCGGGCCCGGTTGCGCAGGAATTCGCACACTGGCTCGGATGCTGCTACGAATCCGCCCGCTGCTCCAAGGGCCTTGGCCGCCGTCCCGATGATCACGTCGACCTTGTCGGTGAGCTGAGCCTCGGCAACAGCGCCCGCCCCCTTCCCGAGCAGCCCGATGGAGTGGGCCTCATCGACGAGCAGCCAAGCACTATGCGTGTCAGCAATAGAGGCCAGTTCTGCCAGAGGAGCCATATCGCCATTCATCGAGAAGACCGACTCGGTCACGATAAGGATCTTGCCGCCAGCATCTCTGGCCTCAAGAACTTCCTTTTCGCAGGCGCCGGCATCGCCATGCTCGAAAGTGCGGATGCCAGCCTTTGATAGGCGGCAGCCGTCGATTATGGAAGCGTGGTTGAGAGCATCGGAAATGATCCAGTCGCCCATGCCTACAAGCGAAGAGATCGTGCCCACATTGGCCAGATAGCCCGACGAAAACAGCACGCAATCTGGCCTGTTGGTCAACTTGGCCAGGCGGCGCTCCAGAGTTTGGTGCAAAGTAGTGGTGCCTGAAACGAGGCGTGACGCCGACGCGCTCGTGCCCCATTCGCTGGCAGCCGAAGCGGCCGCTTCGGCTAACCGAGGGTCGTTGGCCAGACCGAGGTAATTGTTGGAGCACATTAGCAAATACTCACGACCATCGATCGTGATGCGTTCTCGTGGTGGCGAGCTGGTAGTGGTGGGGTAGCGACGCAAGTTGTGGGTTTGAAGCTCTTCAAGCTCGTCTTCCGCAAACGTGTCGATGTCCGACTGAATATGGCAAGGATGGCTGGGGTCAATGAAGCGCTGCATTGGAGGTGACTCCCTCAGATTGTTCTCTCGGACAATTCCCGTATGGCGGTTTCGGTAGCGTTCGCTAGTGTGTCGATTTGTGTTGCGGTTATTGATAGCGGTGGCATCCACACGACAACATCGCCAAGAGGGCGCAAGATTACGTCAAAATCGCGCACCCGGTCACAAACATAGCTGGCTGGCCCTTGTTGTTCAACTCTGGATGGGTCAAGTTCGATGCCGACCATAAGGCCAGATTGGCGCACGTCGGTCACGGCGGGTAACTCGGCAATCTTGGCTAGATACCCTGCGACGAGCTCAACGTGGGCTTGCATCATCTGCAAGGATTGCTCAGCCCCAAAGATCTCGATGTTAGCCCGGCAGGCGGCTGCAGCGAGCGCATTCCCAGCAAACGTGTGACCGTGGAAGAGCTGGCGGTTTGCCGCAGTTGGGGCTAGGAAGGCGTCAAAGACCTTGTCGGTGGCCAGCGTGGCTGACATTGGCAGGTAGCCACCAGTCATCCCTTTGCCCAGCACCATGATGTCGGGTGTGACAGCGTCGTGCTCGCACGCAAACATCTTGCCTGTGCGACCGAATCCTGTCGCAACCTCGTCCGTGATAAGCAACACGTCATGCGCATCGCACAGATCGCGCACTCGGCGTAGGTAGCCACTTGGGAACGTGATGATCCCCGCTGCGGCTTGCACGACCGGCTCGACGATGATCGCACAAATCTCATCGGCATGTTGGTCCAGTATGGTCTCGAGCGGGCCAATCAGATCGGGATATGTGCCGTCGGTCTGGCGCCGGTTGTTTGGGGCCCGCAACGCGTCGAACAAGAGCGGACCAAACGTCGCATGGAACACATCGATACCACCAACCGACACAGCTCCCAGCGTGTCGCCGTGATAGGCATCGGCGAGGGCCACGAATCGTTTCTTCTTCGGCTGTCCCTGTTGCAACCAGTATTGAAAGGCCATTTTGAGAGCGACTTCGACCGCATCGGCCCCGCTATCGGAATAAAAGATATGCGATAGGCCTTCGGGAACAATGCCTAGAAGGGCTTGGGTCGTCTCGAGGATCGAAGTGTGCGTGAGGCCCAGCAATGTCGAGTGGGCAATGCAATCGAGTTGGTCACGAATTGCCGTGTCAATCCGGGGATGGCGATGTCCGTGAATATTGCACCAGAGAGAGGCAACCCCATCGAGATAGCGCCTGCCGTCAACGTCGATGAGCTCGTTGCCTTCGCCATAGGCAATCACGAGCGGGTCCTTGGCCGCCCAATCTTGCATTTGAGTAAAAGGATGCCAGACGTGGGATTTGTCCAGCTCTTTGTAGTCGATTCCGTCAGATACCGTCGCTTTATCCATGAGGGAGAGAGTAGCGGCTGCCGCTTTTGTTTGCACGTCTGACGCCCCGAACTTTGCCTTGCAGAATGAGGGCCGGCCAAGTGTCGAGAAGGTAGATTGGCACTATGACAGATAACAGAGCCGAGTCAAACGATCCAGCCCATAAGTCCGAGGATGCTTGGGCGTATACCCCTGAACACAGGTTGGCCTTGGAACGGGCGCATGAGGACTCACGTGCTGGCCGAGTGCGCCAACTGTCCGAAAACGAGCTTCGTGCTCTTGTGGAGAACGAGAGCTAAGTGGCTGCACCTGACCAGCACGAATTGCAAATTCCGATTGGGGGGTTGGCGGGGCTGGAGTCGTTGCCGGCGCTGAGAATTGGGCCTGTCGATGCTGATTGGTTGATTGTGCTGGCCCCAGGTGCCGGTGCACCCATGACCAGTGACTTCATGAGCGCACTAGCCCACGATTTGGCCGCCAACGGCGTGGGCGTAATCCGGTTTGATTTTCCGTATATGGCCAACGGTCGCAAGGCGCCTGATAGAGCGTCGATCTTGTTGGCCGCTTGGTGTGCCGTTCTAGAGTATGTGATGGGTGAGCAGCTCGGATCCGGCCAGAAGTTAGTTGTGGGTGGCAAGTCGATGGGCGGGCGAATGGCCACACTCCTGCTCTCTGGTGAGCTAAAATGTAAAGCTACGTCGGTAATTCGGGCGGGCGTCATGTTTGGCTATCCTCTGCATCGACCAGGAAATGCGCAAGAGCTTCGCGACGCACATTTGCCCAATGTCGGTGTGCCCTTGTTGTTTTTTCAGGGTGATCGTGATTCTTTGGCGAGAATCGATCTGATGCGTAATGTTGTGAACGGCCTTGGCTCATCTGCTCAGCTGGATGTTTTCGAGGGTGCGAATCACGACTTCAAGAGGTCCAAGAAGCTAGAGGCCGAACTCGGGATGGGCCGACGAGGGCTGATCAAGCAAATGGCTGACCGAACAGTGCAATGGCTACAAGATTTGAAATGAGCGGAACAATTTCACCTTCAACACAAGAGACCCTAGTTGTCAGAGGCGGCACCCCCTTGGTGGGCACTGTCAGCGCTGCCGGCGCGAAAAACTCTGCGTTGAAGCTCCTTCCGGCGGCGATTCTTGCCCCCGGTCGGAACACGGTCAAGAATGTGCCACTTGTAACTGATGTGTTCACGATGCTTGATGTGCTTGAGGCAATCGGAATTTCGCATGAAATCGATGGGCACACAGTCGTGCTTGACGTGCCTAAAGACTTAGTGCCGATAGCTCCCTATGCCCTCACTTCCAAAATGCGGGCATCGATTCAGGTTTTGGGCCCACTGTTGGCCCGCTTCGGGTCGGCTCAGGTAGCTATGCCGGGGGGATGCAATTTGGGGTCCCGTAAGCTCGATATGCATCTGCGGGCCTTAGAAGAAATGGGTGCGGTTTTCGAAACTGTGCATGGCGATCTTGTGGCTCGTGCCGACAAGCTCGTCGGCAAGACAATCAATCTCGATTTCCCGAGTGTCGGTGCCACTGAAAATGTTTTGTTGGCTGCGGTGGCTGCCGAGGGTGAAACGGTGATTGAGAATGCTGCTCGGGAACCTGAGATCAGCAACTTGTGTGACATGCTTGTCGGCATGGGAATAGAGATTGAGGGGGCGGGCACATCCACTATCCGCATCCAAGGTGGCGATGTGCATTCGCTCAAGCCGGTGTCTGTCACCGTGATCCCCGATCGTATAGAGACGGGGACCTACCTGATTGCCAGCGCCATTTCGAACGGTGACGTGACCGTCAAAGAGTCCAACCCGATGCACCACGATATGCTTTTATCGAAATTGGTCGATATTGGTGCCACCGTGGATACTGGCCAAGACTGGATTCGAGTCCGAGGTGCCGACAGCGACTTTGTTCCCGAAACGAGTAAGACTCGCAGTCTTAAAGCCGTTGATGTGATCACTTTGCCGTATCCTGGGTTCCCTACCGACCTCCAGCCCCAAATCGTGTCGCTGTTGTCGCTCGCCCGGGGCGTGAGCCTCGTGACGGAGAACGTTTTCGACGGTCGCTATCAATTTGTCAACGAGCTCAACCGGATGGGCGCTGACATTCGCACCGACGGTAGGCATGCAGTCGTGAAGGGAGTCGAGGGACTTTCGGGAGCTCCCGTTCAGGCGCCCGACATCCGAGCCGGCGCCGCACTCGTGTGTGCTGGCCTGGCTGCCCAAGGCGAGACCTCAATCTCTAACGTCCATTTCATTGATCGTGGCTACGAAGATCTGGTCGGTAAACTGCGGTCGCTTGGTGCCCAAATCGAACGTGTCCCGGCCGGTGCTCCGCATTAAGCACAATTTTCGTGTAAATTATTGATAGACCCTTAAGTAGCGGCGCACCTTCCAATGCGCAAACGCACAGACTAATTCGAGTTTCAAAATGGTAGTGAACACAAATAGCGAGACAACTATTGACCTCAAGCCTGCTCCTCAAGAGGCGGCTGGCCTTGGAGATGAGTCCGTTAACGGCGAAGATGTTTCTGAACTGCACGGGCGCGTCGATGAAGTTATTGAGCTGATTCGTCCGGCGATTCAAATGGACGGCGGCGACATTTCCCTGATCGGAGCCGACGAAAACGGCACCGTCACCGTTGCTTTGCATGGTGCTTGTGTCGGATGTCCGTCCTCGTTGCTGACTCTAAAGGCCGGTGTCGAGCGCGTTCTCAAAGACCGGGTCCCCGAAGTCACCGAACTGATTACGCTCGACTGACCTCCGCCATTGCGAGGAGCATTGCGACCGTGATAACCATTCGCTTCCCCCTCGCTAGAGTGGCGCTACCAGGCCATTCGTCATTGCGAGCCCTGGGCTTTGGCAGGGCGTGGCAATCCAGACTTTTGCTATGTTGCGAGCTTGCGAGCAATTCAAATGGATCGAATCCGACGCCAGAGTCCTGCTCGCAAGCTCGCAGAATATTTTAAAGTCTGGATTGCCACGTCGCCCCAGAGCCGGCTCCTCGCAATGACTAGGTGGGCGACGTGAAAGACCACTTTTTTCTCGCCTAAGTGCATTGTTTCCCGTCGAGTTTTCGTACAATCGCAACAGTGGCTATTCAAGTTGATCCCGAACATATTCAAATGCTCTATGCAGCGGCCCGCAATCACGACCGCACAGCGCTGGCCAAGCTGCTCTCGATAGTGGAAGGGCCCCAGGCTGGCGATGTCGTGAGCGCAATCTTCCCACACACGGGCCAGGCTCATGTTGTTGGTTTCACTGGAGCACCGGGCTCAGGCAAGTCAACCCTCGTCGATGCTTCGATCGGTCAACTACGCAAAGACGACATCGAGGTGGCTGTCTTGGCTGTCGACCCGTCGTCGCCCTTTTCGGGGGGTGCAATCTTGGGCGATAGGGTCCGCATGCAAAGCCACTCGCTCGATGAAGGGGTCTTCATCCGTTCGATGGCATCAAGGGGCGCTCTAGGTGGTTTGGCAGTGGCAGCCCCTAACGCCGTTCGAGTGTTTGACGCGGTCGGCAAGCCTGTAGTGCTCTTAGAGACTGTGGGTGTGGGCCAGGTCGAGATCGAGGTAGTCCAGACTGCTGACACGGTGGTTGTTGTTGTTAACCCTGGCTGGGGGGATGCTATCCAAGCAGCCAAAGCAGGACTGCTCGAGATCGCTGACGTTTTTGCTCTCAATAAGTCTGATCGAGAGGGTGCCGACCAGGCTGCTGGCGACCTCGAAGCGATGCTCGATATGACCCCTCGGCTGGAATGGCGTCCCCCAGTTGTGCGCACTGTAGCGTCCAATGGCACAGGGGTCGACGACTTGTGGCAAGCGATTCGGGGGCATAAGGAATTTCTCGCCCAAGATGATCGACTCGTGCGGCGGCGGCGGCGCCACCTCGAAGGCGAGGTGCGGGCGATCGTCGCAGAGCAACTGGGTACTGTGGCTCGGCAATACTGTGATGGCCCAGAGTTCCAGAAACTTGTCAACGAGATTGAGCTGCACGAGATCGATCCGCACCGAGGGGCTCAGCGCATCCTTGAGCTTGCCGGTCTCTCGCCCAACGTCTAGGGTCTAGCCGAGCCCCGTCATTGCGAGGAGCCGGCTCGCGTGCAGAGCCTGCCCCGAAGCGCATCGAGGGGAAGCAACCTAGTCCGTGACTCACACCACGGAAACGCGGGTCACGGACTAGGTTGCTTCGGGCAGCTCGCAATAACGGCGAGGGGCTAGGCCATTGGGGCCGCAGTCGCGGGCAGGCAAGGGAACAATGGAGCGAGAAGTGGTTTACAAGAGTATTGAAACTGAGATCTTGGCGGATGCGGTCAAGATTATTCGCCTGGCACATCCACCCGTCAACGCGCTAAATCTTGAGCTTCTCGAGGAACTGCATGCGGCGACACAGGATATCGCGAAGGACCAATCGGTTCGAGCCGTGGTCTTGATGGGAACCGAAAAAGCCTTTTGCGCTGGAGCTGATATCTCTCAATTCAAGCCGGTCAACTCCACCACCGGTAAAGAGGTGGCCAACCGGATTCGCCCAGTCTTTGACGCACTAGCCGCATTGCCGCAACCTACCATCGCTGCAATCACCGGATACGCCCTCGGTGGCGGGCTCGAGCTCGCTCTAGCATGCGACTTCCGGGTTGCTGAAGCGTCAGCCATGTTGGGTCTGGCCGAAATCCAATTGGGCATTATCCCGGGCGGCGGTGGCACGCAGCGCCTGCCCCGTCTAATTGGAAGCTCCCGAGCCAAAGACCTTATCTTTTCGGGTCGCCGTATCAAGGCCGAAGAGGCCCTTGCCTGGGGACTAGTCGACCGACTATCAGAGAGAGGATCAGCCCACGATGACGCTTTGGAGTGGGCCGCCCAATTGGCGACCGGGCCGACCCTGGCAATAACAGCCGCGAAACGGGCTATCGATACTGGCCTCGATGGCCGCCTTGAAGATGGCCTATCCCTCGAAGGTGAGGCCTTCGCAGGCACGCTCGACACTCAAGATGCCGCCCTCGGTGTCGACTCATTCCTCAACCAAGGCCCCGGCAAAGCCCAATTCCTCGGTCGGTAGAGCTAGTAAAGTCCAGGTTCAGGCTCTTGGCGCATAGGGCTGTGGATCGCCCGCTGTTGCCCCCAGAATGATGCCTAATATCACGAACAAAACAAAGGCGGTGGCGATCCAGATTCCTGGACGCCGAAAGATCGACCGACCTGGTCCTTGGCTCTGGTAGTGGTCGTCCTCGGGGTGAGAAGTCCGGGCGGAGTGTGGCTGACAGGTTGGCGGCGGGTTAGGCCATCGTGGACTATCGTTGCACTAGCTCGTCGGCCTTGGTGAGAGCGGAGTCGATGGCCGCGATGCCATGATCCAGTT
Organism: Acidimicrobiia bacterium; assembly: GCA_038904395.1. Lineage (GTDB taxonomy): Bacteria > Actinomycetota > Acidimicrobiia > UBA2766 > UBA2766 > JBCKKC01. The sequence goes on from JBCKKC010000054.1 coordinate 10,389, forward strand.
CGTCGCTCGAGATTGTGAGTGGTGGAAAGAGGTGGAGCCGATTTGCAACAGCTAATGGCCAGGCTCCCGAGCTTTTTGCAGCATCGAGCACCTCTTTCATCAATGGCGTGACGCTACCAGGGGGAGTTAGAGGGGCGAATGGTTTCCGTGTTTGGCGATCACTGACGAGCTCGATGGCCCATGCTAACCCGAGGCCTCGCACCTCGCCCACCGATATGTGACGTTGTGCCAGCTCGAGAAGTGCAGGGCGCACTACCTCTTCGCCCAATTGTTGAGCGCTGCTGACAAGTTTGTCTCGCTCGAGTATGTTGATCGAGGCCAGTGCAGATGCGCAGGCAAGTGGATGTCCGGAATAGGTCAATCCGCCGGGGTAGGGGCGGTCGGTGAAGAAATCGGCGACTCGAGGCCCCAGCACGACTCCTCCGAGAGGAACATATCCCGAGTTAACACCTTTGGCGAAAGTCAGCAGGTCGGGCGTGACACCGAAACTGTCGCATGCAAACCAATCGCCGCATCTGCCGAATCCGGTCATGACTTCGTCGGCAATTAGCAGAATGTCGTGCTCGTTGCAGAGCGTACGAACTCCAGCAAGGTAACCATCGGGCGGCACTAGGACGCCATTGCTCCCAACTACTGGCTCGATGATTAGGGCAGCAACCGTATGTGGTCCCTCATGGTCAATGACGCTACTCAGATGTGCCAGCGCCCGTGAACATTCTTCTGATTCATTCGTCGAATGGAACTCAGATCGATATTGATATGGTCCAAAAAATCGAACGGTGTGATGGCTCATTATCGGGTCGACCGCCCAGCGCCGGGCGTCTCCGGTGACCGACATTGCTCCGGCGGTTGCGCCATGATAGGAACGGTGGGCCGCAAGTACTTTGTGACGTCCCGTTGCGAGCATTGCCATGCGCAGCGCATGTTCATTCGCGTCTGCCCCACCCGTAGTGAAGAACACTTGGGACGCTCCACTGAACCCTGGTGACACGTCTAAGATGGCTTGGGCTGCCTGCTCGCGCACATCGACAGCAAAGCTTGGAGCAATCGTGCACATCTGGGACGCCTGGTCTTGAATTGCCGCGACAAGTTCGGGGTGTTGATGACCCAGGTGAAGATTTCCAAGTTGCGAATGTAGGTCAAGCCAGCGGTTTCCTTGGTCATCCCAGAACCAGCATCCATCGGCCCCAGCGACAGTGGTTGGACTGATTTGACCTTGCCCGGACCAAGGATAAAAGACCGATCGTTTTGGAATCATCCAATGCCTTCTGTTCGGATACCCCTTGGTTTAGCAATGGGAGGAGAACAGCCTTGGGCTTTGCCGAAGAGATATCCTGTTCCCCGTTGTATGAGGGTGCAGTGACGGTGGTTGATGCCTTGAATAACAGTTGTTGTCCCCTTCTGGGGTGAGTGGGGTGTCTCGGGTTGAATGTTGAATGAGCCGGATGCTCGGACGGCCACTCGTCCTGTGTAGTTGCCGGCTTTTTTGCCTGTTGGTACGGTTGCTTTTACGAGGTCGCCTGTTTGGAAGCCGTGAATGTTTTTGGTTCTGGTTAGGTAGCCTCTCGGGAATCCGTATCGGGTTACGCGGCTGCGCTGGTAGGTGCCACGTCCGGTCGCTTTGGCTGTGAGAGTCGACATTTGCCAGTTCCGTATGTTGTCGACTTGGCCGACGCAGGCAGCATCCAAGGCATGCGTTTTGGGGATACCGAATTGTGTCCTGTTGTATTTTGTGCGGCCACCCGACGAGCATGTCACTACGTATCCGAGGTTTTCGAGTCTGGTTTTGAGTGCCCAACGCGTCGCGTTGACAGCAGCAGCGTCTTTGAGTGGCGTTTTGAGCTGCTTTGTGATTCTTGCCAGACGGGTCGGGTCTTTTGCTAGGAACTGTCCGATCGGCTGACTGTTTTTCTTTTGGTTACACTCATGGCATGCGAGAGTGAGGTTGCTGACACGGTTAGTGCCACCGGATGATTTAGGGATGACATGATCAATCTCTAGCGGCACGTTCTCGATGTCGCAGTATGCGCAGCGGCGGCCCCATTTTTCTAACAGGTATTCTCGGACTTCGTATCCGAAGAGTGTGCCTCGTTGATACTCGACACCGCCGATTTCGGGGTTTTGCATTGCCTGCATGTCGAAACGGACAAGCTCTAACCCAACACTGTCGATTGGGCACCAGCGGGCTAATCGTTTGATCCAGCCGATCGTGTTATCCAGCCTGGAGCACAACGAGGGTGGCAGCCAGCCTTTAGGTCTGCACCGATTATTGAATCGGGGTTGCCTGTATCGCAAATTCTTGCTTCGTCTCCGTCGCCGATAGGCAGCCCTTTGTCCCATACGTTTGTGGACAAGGTCGCCCTTATGTTCGATTTCGAGCAGGAATAGGACAGTCTGGATTTGCGCTTCTGGTGTGTCTCCTTGTTTGGCGACTAGGGCTATGCCAGTGGTTTTGGAACCCGGATCTATCTTGACTTCGACGGGTTGCACGACACTGTCATCTATTGTGCGATCCTTCAGGCGGATCACGAATGGTGTACGCGATACGACAACTGCACACTTGCGTGAAAGTAGTTGACGTGCTCTGGCTGGATGGCAGGGCATTAACGGATGCCCGTTCTTGTCTAGGACG
>JBCKKC010000055.1:0-13013 GCA_038904395.1 Acidimicrobiia bacterium
AGCAGTGGACGTGGCCTTGGCTGTTGAGCGCACACGAATGATACCCGCCCGCACTCACGGCTGTGATATCACCTAGTGGTTGGCCGTTTGGGTTGACGACTTGCACAGGTGTTGGGCTATTGGCTGTGGTGTTGTTGCCTAGCTGGCCACTGTGGTTGTTGCCCCAGCAGTGGACGTGGCCTTGGGGGTTTAGTGCACATGAATGACTCCCGCCTGCGGCGAGTGGTTGGTAGGGCATGTAGGTTGCGCCGGTAAGGTTCGCGCCTGGGGCGATTTGGGTATGGTTTGTGGCGTATAGTCTTGCGCCGGTCATGTTTGTGCCGGTGAGGTTGCTTCCGGTCATGTTGGCGTGTGAGAAGTCGATTCCAACACCGGTTGCATTCTTTGGGTCGGCGAAATCGTGACTGTTGGAGAGGTTCGCGTTGGTCAGGTTGGCGGATTGGAAGTGTGTTCGTTTGCCGGCTTCTAGGTTGGGCAGTTGTCTGATCGCTCCAGGGGTTGTTGAGCGTATTTCTATGGCGCCGGTTGGATCGGGGATGTTGCTGCCAAGGATTGCGTCTCGGAGTGTGGCTTGGGTGAGATCGGCGTGGTCGAAGTTTGTGCCGTGTGCTGTGATACTTGATAGGTCGGCTTGGACGAGACTCGAGCGTGTCAGGTTTGCTTTGGTGAGGATTGCTTGGTGCATATTTGTTTTAGACAGGTTGGCTCCTGCAAGTTTGGCCTTGGTCAAGTTGGCTGAACGCAAATCAAATTCGGATAGGTTCGTGCCTTCGAGATTTACTTCGGTCAGATTTACGCCTACGCTCTCGCCGTGATCGTTTGTGTGACTGAAAGTCGTTCGACTGTCAGGCTCTTCAGGTCGGCTAAATATTGCGGCAGTGAGGTTTGCCTGGGTGAGGTCTGTGGCCACTCGATGTGGCGAATCGAACACGAATTCGTATCCCACGAAAGTTGAGTAGGTGAAATCGGTTCTGTCGAGGCTGGCTCTTTTGAAAGATGCAGCGTTGAGGTAAGCGCCAGACATATTGGCCTGCGAGAGGTTGGCTTCATCAAAATTGGTAGCAACGAAGCGTTTCTGCAACCCATAGGCGGCATCGGCATCGCCGTTTGCTGCTCTGTCGAGAAGGTCGGGGGATGAGGCAAGGTTCGTACCTGTTAAGTCAGCACCGGCCAGCTTGGCGACACCAAGATCAGTATCCACTAGAACACCATTCTGGAGTTGGGCTTTTTTGAGATGTGAGCCGGAGAGGTTTGCGCCAGTTAGGTCAGCCGATACCAAAACTGCCCGATCAAAATTCGTCCCCAATAAGATAGCCCCCGTGAGCTTTGCCCCTGTCAGATTCACTCCCGATTCAGCAGCCGGTTCCGGCTCGTCTGCATCCTCATCCACCTGGCCTCCAAAGGTCGAGAGGCTCAGGTCAGCATAAGAAAGGTCCACTCCTGCGAGATCAAGATCGGCCCGAAACTGCGTACCTTGACATTTCGTATGGTTGTCAGGCGTGGGGTGAGCTACCAATTCGCATTCAGTTTCGCGTATCGTCTCGCCGGGCACAACATCCCTGCCTGCAGCGCGAGCAGACCCAGACACCCCGGCTAGTCCACTCAAGATGACCGCAACGAGAGAAATTATGGAAACGATATTTCGGCGCACAAGCAACCAACCCGAATTCAAGATAGAAGTCAAAAAATGCTTAGACCGAGAATCCTATTTACCAAACCTTAAAAAACCCTGAATGTTTACGAAACCCGATGCAACCATTCAGGGGGTCGGCGCCCCTCCGTCATCCTGAGCCTCGGCGGCAGCCGAGGCGTGAGGATCCATTCCGTTGGGGGTTTGGCTTTCGGCGACTAGATCTTGGGTCTTCGTTGGTGTTGGTCTTTTTGGTTTCGTTGGGGTTGTGCTGTTGGTCTGTGGGAGCTTTCCCTCCGGTCCTAGGCCGAAGTTGTGAGGCGAGCTGAGGCGATTTAGGCTTCGGCCTTTGACGGACCATCGGGTAAAGCACCCACAGCCCTTGCTCCCAAATAGCTTGTGGGTAGGGAGGTCAATATCGACTGCTGCTTCGCAGCAAATCGTTTGGGTAGCTGGTGGCGGGTGTCATGAGCGTAGGGGCATCCACCCGCCGTGGGGCAAAAGGCGGAGGGGGGCAGCAACATCGGTCGGGCGAGCGGCAACGGGACCACAACCGCCGGAATGGCGTGGCTGGCCGAGGCGTGACACAATTGTGGCGATCGTTGTGCCATAATTGTGGCTATGAGATATGAAACTTTGCGCACGGTGAGAGATCACTTTTCGGCATTGGCTGGCGAGGTGGCCGGCCAGCATGAGCGAGTCACAGTTACCCGTAACGGCATACCTGCAGTAGTCCTGATTAGTCCAGACGATCTTGCTGCGCTCGAAGAGACCATAGCGGTCCTATCCGATCCCTCTGCGATGGCTGACATTGCTGAGGCAGATGAGGCTTATCGCCTGGGTAGTGTTGTCGAGGGAGTTGAGGCAGTACGGGCGCTTAGGCCTCGCCGGTGACATACAAGCTAATTGTGACACCCCCAGCAACACGAGCTATTAGCAGCAAGTTGCCCGAGTCAGTTGGCTTCGCTGTGATTGAGTTCATCACTGGGCCCTTGCTTGAAAACCCACACCGTGTCGGCGCAGGGCTCAAAGATGAGCTGCAGGGAATTTGGAGCGCTCGCCGAGGCTCGTACAGAATTCTCTACCGCATCGACGACCAGCGCAAAGAAGTCATCGTGTTACGGGTTGGCCACCGTTGGGAAATCTATCGGCCCTTGAACTAGCGTCAGGACGCTCTTCCGGGGCATGAGCGAGTGCGCATGCTTGTTGTCTAGCGCGGGATCGGGAAAGCCGATACTACGTGTTTGTGGTCGTTTGAGAGAACGATTCGTAGCCAGACTGTTCTGCAGATGCGGTACTCGTTGTTGCGGAGTGTTACACACGTTCCGATCGGGCGACCGCAATCGTATTCGAGGACGACCTTACCGTCGTTTTGGACTCGGAGCGAGTGTGCTTGGGTTGCCAGTTGGGTTCGGATGAGGTCTTTTAGGGCCCGGGCGTTTCCGTATTCTTCAAGGAACACTCCAGGAAGATCTTGATGAGCTGCGCCTCCATGCCGGCCCAGGATGTGTCCCGTATGCACGATGAGGTCTGCCGTGGCTGAAGCAGCTGCCGCCTGAGCCACTGGACAGGGGGCTGCAGCCTTCATGTCGGTTGGACCGGCAGCCGCAGCTGCAGCTTTTGGTAGAGGCCGTTTTCTAGGGAGCTGGGCTAATTCGATTTGTTCAGAGTTTGGCGTGGACGAGTCTGATTGTGCTGAGGACTCGGCTCCTCGGGCGGTCCCTTCGGCAAGAAGGTGACCGAGCCTCTGTTGGAACGCTTCCTCTTCAAGAAATTGGGCCATCTCCGGGTCTTGCCCGAAGGCAATTACGAGGTTTGCCTGCTCCCCGAGTAGCTGCTGCATTTCCTTCAGTTTGTCGCGCTCGGCCGCTTCTTCGTGGCGAACCTGCCATCGAGTCGTGGCGAAGTGGAGTTCAAACTCATTCTGTCTACGCCGTAAAGCCTCGTTTGTTTGAAGTTGCCTGAGTTCGTTGTCGATGCGCGTTCGGGTGTCTGCAATTGCCTGGCGTTGGGAGCCCGTTGCTTGGCGTTCCAGCCCACCCCAAATGCGGCTCGCTTCAGCTAGCAGTTTGGCCCGTGGCCCGTTTTCAACTCGCTCTAGATCAGAGCGTTCGAATTCGTGCAGTCGGTCCAATTGTTTGCGAGCTTCCGCCCGGGCCAGGTGCTCTCTCTGGACAATCCGTGATTTTCCAGACCTAAATGCCAGGGCAAGATTCTCGAAGTCTGCAGCTTCCGCCCTGAGTAGATCTGTGCGTGCTTTCGATTCCTGCCTGCAAGAACTCAGCAGGTGCGTCAAAGGGTGAGCCTCCCACGCTGAATTCAGGCGAGTAAATTCTTGACGAGCCTCGTTAGATTCCTCGATGCGTGCCCCAGTTTCTGCCCTCCCAGCATTCTCTCGCTCGAGCCGTTGACGGTCTGTAATCATTCTTGCCTGAATCGCTCCCCGAGCATCTAGCTCATCTTGAGCAAGATCTTCGCGTTCAGCTACTTCTGATTCGACGAATTCCAAGTGCGCTCTCTCATTCGCGAGTGTCCTCAGGTGATTGCGCAGTTCAGTCAGCATTTCTCGTTGCAGGCGGTGACGTAGTTGGATCTCATCATGTTCCTGCTTGTGCCTGGCGGACGTGTCCCTGTCTGAGGCAGCTCGCGTGTCCAGGCTGGATTGAAGAGGGCCAGCAGTGCAGAAAACCCACACGCAGTGACTTCCCACGTCTGATATGTACGTCGCTCCCGTGCTTGGATCGATGGCGATGCTTGCCGGTGTGTCCATACTTGTTTCGAGAGGGCCGTGCCCGTCAGCCCAGAACCGGGCCGGATCGGCCCCAGTTACCGTTCGAATCGTGCCGTCAGGGCGCACAGCTGTGAATCTTCCCTTGGCAGAATCAGATGCCAAGACCCTCAGGCCGCTTCCCACCAGAGTAGAAATCGTGCCGTTGCGCTCGATCGATCTGACTTTGCCGTTACCAGAATCAGTTACCACGATAGTTTCATTTGGGCCGAACGCTAGACCTGACGGGCGACACAGTTTCGCGTGTGTCGCTTGGCCGTGATCTCCGCTGAAGCCCTTCTGGTTTGGAATACCTGCAACAGTCCAAATCAAGCCGTCGGCCTTTGCGACTCTGCGCACTACGTCGTTTTGGGTATCTGATATATATACATTTCCAGTTGGGTCAACGGCCACACCTTCAGAAGAACTAAGCTGGGCATCAGTTGCTAAAGTTGCGTCTTGGCTGAAGCCTGGTATGCCAGTTCCTGCAATAGTTCTGATTATTCCGCCTGACACCGCTACTACGCGGTGATTTGAGCGGTCGGCAATATAGACAGTTCCGTCTTCTCCGACTGCCAACGCGCCCGGGTAAGCCAATTGAGCCAAGGTTGCAAGCCCACCAATTCCGAGGCTGCCACGGCCGCCTGTTCCGGCGATTGTCCTTATTGAACCGTTTGTGCTCACTGCGCGAACGCGGTGGTTCAGTTTGTCTGCAATATAGATTGTGCCGTCTCTTCCCATGGCCGCACTATCGGGGCCGTTCAAGTCTGCCTTGGTCGCATCGCCGCCATCTCCGCTGAAACCTTTGCGGCCTGTGCCCGCAACCAGCGTCTTGCTTCCGTCTGGATTCATGAGCCAAACACGATGGCGACAAGGGTCAGCGATGTATATGCTTCCGTCCCTTCCCGGGGATACCCCCCAGGGAAGTGCGATGCTATCGGTGGTTCCACCAGCGACGGTTTGTATGAATCCACCTAAATCAACTTGACGTAGACGATCGTTCGACTGGTCAGCTATGAGGAGACTGCTCGCTGGTCCCGCAGCCAACCCCGATGGCATATTTAGTTCTGCTACGCTCGCCGGTCCACCATCCCCCCTTGAGCCTGGGGTTCCTGTGCCCGCAAAGGTTGCAATCTTGCCATCTAATCCGACTGACCTGATGCGATGGTTATTAGTGTCACTGACAAATACTGTGCCATCGTCGTTGACGGCTAGCCCGTGCGGCACGTTCAGTCTGGCATCTATAGCCTCTTGGCCGTCTCCGCTGAACCCAGCTGTTCCGTTCCCGGCCACTGTGCGGATGATGCCTCTTGGAGACATGGCCAGCACTCGATGGTGCATGCTGTCGGAAATGTAGACCGAGCCGTCGCGACCTAGAGCAACCCCTCTTGGGCTATCAAGCCTAACTGTGTTGGCCAATGCCCCTTCGATTTGTGTGGCTGTTTGCACGCGCGTGCCCGCGATGGTTTTAATATGGCCGTTTTGGTCGACCCTTCGAATACGGTCATTCTTCGAATCCGCAATGTAGAGGTTGCCTTCAGGGTCCACTGCAACGTCCATTGGAGTATCCAATTGGGCGTAAAGTGCGTCGGAACCATCGCCGCTAAAGCCTGCAGTGCCGGTGCCGGCAATGGTTCGAATGTAGCCATCGGGGCCGATTGCTCGAATCCGATGATTGTAAGTGTCAGCAATATAGAGAGTTTCACTGACCTCGCTGAAAGCTACGCCCATTGGATTGTTGAGCCTTGCCCAGCGAGCTGGTTCGCCGTCGCCACCGCATTCTGCATAGTCGTTCCCGGCTATCCGGGAGATTTGACCGTCTGTGCCCACTGCAAATACAGAATGCCGCTCGACATCTGTTACATATATTGTCCCATCATCTCTGGCAGCCACACCCGCGGGACGTAGCTGAACGCGGCGAGAATCAACATTCTCACTGCCGGTCAGACGGTATCCACGCATACCCCCCTGGGCAGTCGATGCAGCCGCCTGAGCCTGCGTCGCTGAGGCAGGCACAACCAGTAGCGAACTACAAGCGCAGTTCGCAACAACCCAAAGGCTTATAACAATCTTGAATAGAACTTTCATTAGCAGCTGTTTCGTAGGAAGCTATGACACAAAGATAAAATCGATGTTGCTAACCATATGAGCCAATCCTTAAGGCAAGCTGAGTGTGAGGGCGCAATTTGTTTGATAACTAGAGCGCATCCCTCGTCATCCTGAGCCCTGGCGCCAGCCAGGGCGTGAGGATCCATTACGAGACATGACAGCAATGGGATGCATGTTGTTTTTTCTAACGTTGGCGGTTTGGGCTTTCGTTGGTGTTGGTCTTTTTTGGTTTCGTTGGTGTTGCGCTGTTGGTCTGTGGGAGCTTTCCCTCCGGTCCTAGGCCGAAGTTGTGGGCAAGCTGGTGCGATTTGGGCTTCGGCCTTGATGGACCATCGGGTAAAGCACCCACAGCCCTTGCTCGCAAATAGCTTGTGGGTAGGGAGGTCAATATCGACTGCTGCTTCGCAGCAGGTCGTCTTGGTAGCTGGGGGTGGGTGTCGCGAAACGGGGGGGGCAGCCACCGGTGGTCGCAGTGACATTCGTAAGTGGCTGGTGGTGGGTGTCGCGAGCGTAGGGGCATCCGCCTACGGTAGTTTCTGGTGGTGGGTGTCGCGAATGTAGAGGCAGCAACCCAGAGTTCCGGGTTAGCGGATGATTTGGCGGATGCGGTTGTTGCCTTCGTCGGAGATGTAGATGCTGGTGGGGGTGACTGTGATTCCGGTGGGGTTGTCTAGTTGGGCGCTGGTTGCGGGTCCGTCGTCGCCGCTGAAGCCGCGGGTGCCGTTGCCGGCGCTGGTGTGGATGTTTCCGTCGGGGGTTATCGTGAGCACGCGGTTATTGCCAGTGTCTGAGATGAAGATTGTGCACGGGGTGTCTGGCGTTGACTTGCAGGAGGGATCGATAGCTACTCCTTGGGGTTGGTCGAGTTCCGCCGTGATGGCTGATCCGCCGTTGACGATGGCGGATCCCTTTGCGCCAGCGCCGGCGATGATTGTGGCAGTGCCATCGGGCGAGATTTTTTTGATTTGGTTATGGCCAGTGTCGGCAACGTAGATGGTCCCGTTGGCAGCAGCGATGCCTTTGGGCGCGGAGAGGTCCTTTGTGATCGTTGATATTTTTCCGTCAGGTGTGATCTTGGAGATTTGGCTTGGTTCGGTTTCGGTTACGTAGAGGGCGTTGCTCCCGCTATCGAAGGCGATACCCTGAGGGTCAATTTTCGTTTTTGTGGCCTCGTCGAATCCGGGTTCGGGATTTCTTGTGCCTGCGATCGTGGTGATGGTTCCATCGGGCGAGACTTTTCGAAGGCTCTCCTTTTGTGCGATGTAGACATTGCCTGTGGTGTCGTCAACTGTGGTACCTATGGGTGCGTTCAAATTGGCTTTGATGGCGGGCTTGCTATCGCCTGTCGATCCATTATTACCGTGACCTGCGAAAGTGGTGATGTATCCATCGGGTCTCAGTTTGCGTACCCGATTGTTTTTGCGGTCGGCGATGTATATGTTTCCGACACGGTCGCTAGCTATTCCAGAGGGATCCACATTCAGATGGGTTGCTCGGGGATGGGTGTTGCCGTTATAGCCTAAGCAAGAGGTGCCGGCAATAGTCGATATATCCTTCGACTCCAATTGCGTTTGATCCACGGTGGCGTTGCCCGTAACGGCTATATAGACGCTTCCGTTAGCGACAGTAACGCCCCTTGGATCGGCGGCGATGCAGATATTCTCAGGGCGGGCGAAGGTAGTGATGATTCCGTCAGGGTTGACTTTGCGGATGACATCGTTTCCTGCATCTGCGATGTAGATGGAGTTTTTCCCGTCAGTGGCAACGCCTTGAGCTCTATTGAGGTTGGCTTCGATTGCGGGTCCGTCGTCTCCGCTGAAACCAGATTCGCCATTTCCGGCCACTAGCGTCCTCACACCGTTGGCAAGCTTGAATACACGATTATCTTCGGTGAAGTAGATGATTGGATTGATGCTATCTCCAGCCAAAGAGACGCCGTTAACTGCACCGGGTTCATCTACGACGGTCGATAGTGTGCCATTGGCGGCAATTTTGCGGATGCTGCCGGTGGTCGTAGTCGTGGGGCTGAAGCTGGTAATCGTTTCGCTGAAGTAGACATTTCCCGCGGCGTCAACAGCGATGCCAGTGGGTGTACCGAGTTTTGCCTCGGTGGCCGGATGTCCGTCAGCGGAACGTCGAGCAAGCGATCCTCCGCCCGCGATGGTGTGTATGTTTCCATCGGGTGTGACTTTGCGAATATGGTTTTGGACGAGTGTCTGCTCGGGGGCCCCTTCTGCAATGTACCCTTCTGCAATGTAAATGTTGCCGGCCGGGTCGACTGCAACCCCAGCCGGATCGTTGAGTTGGGCTTGGGTTGCCTTGCTCCCATCGCCCCTAGATCCTTTGGTTCCGTTGCCCGCGATAGTTGTCATGATCCCACCGGGTGTGACTTTACGGATGCGTTGATTGCCTTTGTCGGCGATCAAAACGTTGCCGTCGCTATCAATGGCTGTCGATTGGGGCGAATGGAGCTTTAGTTTGGGGCCGAGTGGGGAGGAGTCGCCATCAAAGGTCTTATCGCCTGTTCCGGCAACTGTGACAATTTCGCCGCTGCTGCCAATCTTGGGTGTGCAGGATATCTCTGGCAGGGGATTGTTCGATAGGGATGTTTCCATGTCGATTAGGCCACCGGTTAGGACTTTGCACCGTTTGGCGAGTCCTGGGATCGACTTCGTTCCATCGAGGATGCGAGCCTTGATCGATTTGGCAAATTCCATGTTGAGGGGAGGGGGGCTAGGAGTCGCCAATGTTTTGGCGACTATTAGGGCGGCCAGTCCCGATACGTGTGGCGCCGCCATTGATGTACCCGACTTTAGTCCGTACTTGTTGTCGGGTAATGTTGAGATGATATTTGTGCCGGGCGCTGCCACATCTACACTGTCACGCCCAAAATTTGAGCTGGGTTTGAGGTTTCCATTGGGCATGAGGTTCGCTACCGAAACGATGTTGTCCAAGTCATAGCCAGCCGGATAATTCGGAGACTCATCATTATTGTCTCCGTCGTTGCCGGCCGCGGCAACAAAGACGATCCCTTGATTGCCGGCCTTCTCGATTACTTCCCTTTCGGCATCGTTGAACTCATTAGAACCGTACGAGGCATTTATGACGTTGGCATCGTGGGTGATAGCAAAATTAGTCGCCTCAATAGTGTTGGACAAGCGTTCTCCCCGGTTGAGGGGCATAATTTTGGTGTTCCAGGCTACGCCAGCGAGGCCGATGCCGTTGTCGCCCCTAGCGGCCGCGATTCCGGCGACATGAGTGCCATGACCCCTAGTATCTGACACGTCGTTCTTGTTATTAGTAAAGTTCCAGCCGTGAATGGCGTTCGGGTATTTAGCGTTGCTTCCAGGATCTGGGTTGGTCCAGATATTGTTTGGTTGGGTGAGGTCTGCTTTCGGCTTCTGTGGGTCTTGTTGAAAGTAGAAGTCTGGATGGTTAATGTCGAGGCCGCTATCGAGCACCGCAATCGTCACTTGTTCCGTTCCTTTTGTGACGTTCCAGCCTTGCTCAGCCTTAATGTCAATGCCCGATGCCTGCTTCAATCCCCACTGGTAAGTGTCTGGAGCTGCGTTGGGGACTAGTGGATCAGGAGCGAATTTGGGATCATCCGGTGTCTCATTTAGTTTTACTTTCTGGTCGATCTCGAGATTTGCAACTGGCTTCCCTTCGTCTTTCAGTTCCTTGGTGAGGTTCTCTTCTGTTGTTCTTTCTTCAGTTTGGCATTTGTACCACTGATCGAAGACAAGCCTAATTGTGCCGTTTTTGCAGACGTCATTCAGTTCATTAGGCTTCTGATCATTCGGTTTCAGCTTGAACATGAAATGGCTGGATTTCAGTTTGCTGTCATCATCCGGAGCGTGGGCAGCAGGGGCGGCCTCGTTTTTCACTTGAGCTGCCGGCGTGGCGCATCCGCTCGCTAAGAGCATCCCTGCCACTATCAATATCAGAATCCGATTCACTTTGTACATGACACAACATGCATCGGCAAGCGGGGCCTGATACTTAAGCTTTGAGTGTAATTTTCTCGATAACTAGCCTCCCTCCGTCATCCTGAGCCCTGGCGCCAGCCAGGGCGTGAGGATCCGTGTGCCGGGCATGCGCACAAGCTAGGAGGTGAAAGTCCTTTGTGGTGTAGATGTCGATAACCACTAGTCGATGGCAACTGCGGCATCGTGAGGTGTCGTGGGGAGGAAGCCGGTTGACAAAACTGTGGCCTGATGTACAAGAACCATATTTGAGGCGTTGCAGCCTGGGCGAGTCGGTGGATCGTGATGAAGCCCGTGGTGTCAAGGGGCTGTGGCGTATATGTGGCAGGCGTGCAGGGAAGGCTTGTGTGCTTACCCCGGGAGGCCTTGGCCAGTGTTCCCGAAATGATGCGTCCGGTTGAGAGCAGCGGATGTTGTGGCAGAACAGTGAGGATCGAGAGGTCTTGGTTGGTGGTCGAGGAGTCAGCAGAGGTCATATTAGGAGCAGGGATCGTTTGCTCTGAAGGACCGAACGTAGTGTGAGGCGAGTATCGGAGTGCTGGTGATGTTGTTGTGATGGCAGAAAACTCCCTTGGGAGCCTTGACGTGTATGTGGGAGGTAGGGTGAAGCCTGAACGCCCCAGTCAAGGGTTGAGCAACATTGCTGCGCGAGACGATGGCGGACCTCAGCCAGCTCGTCTGGATGATCTGTGGAGGAGGGTTTTCTCTAAGCAGAATCTGGAACGGGCTCTAGAGCAGGTTGAGCGCAATAAGGGGGCTCCTGGTCCCGATGGCATGACGGTTAAGGATTTGCGTCCTTGGCTGCGTGCGCATTGGCCCGAAGTCCGTGTTGCGCTTAACGATGGTACTTACAAGCCGCAGCCTGTACGTCGGGTTTTGATCCCTAAATCGGGCGGGGGCCAGCGGGGTCTTGGAGTGCCGAATGTGTTGGATCGTATGATCTGTCAGGCTATAGCTCAGGTGCTAGCCGACGTGTTTGATCCGGGTTTCTCGGAGTTCAGTTTTGGGTTTCGGGAGGGGCGGTCAGCTCATCAAGCCGTTTTGGCGGCTAAAGGGTATGTCGCTCAGGGTTACGAGTGGGGGGTCGCTTTGGATCTCGACTTGTTCTTTGATCGGGTTCAACATGATGTGTTGATGAATCGGGTAGCACGCCGGGTGAGTGATAAAGCGCTGTTGCGTCTGATTGGTTCTTATCTTCGTGCTGGGTTTATGGATGGTGGGGTTAGACGACCGTCGGAGGTTGGAACTCCTCAGGGTTCTCCTCTGTCGCCTATCCTGTCGAACATTCTCCTGGATGATCTTGATAAAGAACTTGAGGCGCGTGGTCACCGTTTCGTCCGTTACGCGGATGATGTGCATATCTATATGCGTTCTAAGCGGGCGGGTGAACGAGTGAAAGAATCGATAGCTGGTTTTATCGACAAGAAACTCAAGCTAAAAGTCAACCAGTCGAAATCGAAGGTGGCTAAGGCTGGGAAGGTAACCCTTCTCGGGTTTCGGATACAAAAATCCGGGAGCAAGGTCCGGATCTACGTTGCCCCTGAGTCCAAAGAGCGGCTCAGAGACAAAATACGAGCATTGACTAGCAGGACGAGGGGTGTTTCCATATACAAACGTATACGTGAAGTCAACAGACTGGTTCCCGGCTGGACCGCATACTTTGCGCTAGCCGACACGCCGTCTATATTCACGAACCTTGACGGATGGATGAGGCGACGATTTCGTCAAGTCCTCTGGAGAGACTGGAAGAACGGCCGTAACCGATTCCGCAACCTAGTCAGGCTAGGTGTGTCTCGGCAAGACGCTAAGTCCGTCGCAGGGTCAAGCAAAAGCTCGTGGCGCTTAGCTCACACCACACCGGTGGAACAAGCGCTATCCAACCAATACTGGCATAGGGACATGGACTTAGCCAGTTTTCAATCTCAATACGGGCGCTCAGGGTATGCATTACGAACCGCCTAGTGCGGACCCGCATGCTAGGTGGTGTGGGGGGCGCCAGGGCAACCCTGGCGCCTACCCGATAGACTTTGCTATGTTGCGAGCGGAGCGAGCGATTCAAAATGGATCGAGTCTGATGATAGAGGCCTGCTCGCTACGCTCGCAGAATATTTAAAGCCTGGATTGCCACGCCCTGTCAAAGCCCAGGGCTCGCAATGACGGGGTGGGGGACGTGAATGGTTACACCTTTTGTACCTGCTGCACCTTTTGGTGGCAGGTCCCATCGGCCAGCACTTAACTATGGCATCCAGCACATTGCACTCGGCGTGCGCCTGTTCGCTCTAGCTGGCGGTTCCTGACGTCAGCTGAGTCGCACTTTGCGGATGCGGCTGTTGAGAATGTCGGCGATGTAGATGTTGCCCTTAGTATCGACGGCAACACCAGAGGGCAAGTTCAGTTGCGCCTTTGTGGCGGGGCCGCCGTCGCCGCCGGAGCCCTTGGTTCCGGTGCCGGCGACTGTGCTGATGTTGTCGTCAGTGTCGACTTTGCGGATTCGGTTGTTGTTGGTGTCGGCGAAGTAGAT
>JBCKKC010000056.1:0-12819 GCA_038904395.1 Acidimicrobiia bacterium
TGATTGAGCGGTCGGTGACGCTGGCTGAGCGACTCATGTTGCGCGCTGCGGCCTTCGAAACCCGCGAGGATCGCCGCACCCGCAAGCGACTCGACGCCCTCATTCGGGACAAGACCGCCATCAGCGTGACTACCCAGCTCCTTGACCGATCGTTTCGGCCCCGTGACCCGAAGCGGATCGGTGATTTGATCGAGCGGATGCTGACTGAGGCACCCAAGTTCATGACGTGGGAACAACGGATAATGATCGATGCTTTCATCCGTCTGTGGAAGTTGGCGCCCCAACCAGCGGTGGCCCTTTTTGTGCGACAGCTGCGCCGGGAGGCAAGCAGTCTGATTGTCAATGCCGACCCTGGACCGCTGCATCGCTATCTCGAAGCCCGCCAGAAACAAGGCGTTACGGTCAATCTGAATCTGGTTGGCGAAGCTGTCTTGGGTCAGTCAGAAGCTGAGGCCCGCCTCGAGCACTATCTGGTCGCTTTGGCTGATTCGAGGGTTGATGCCGTGTCGGTCAAGATCTCGTCCATTCAACCGCATGTGACCCCATTGGGTTTTGAGCGAGTGGTTGAAGGGGCCAGCGGGGCCTTGCGCCGACTATATCGGGCCGCTGGCGACAAGTTAGTCACCCTTGACATGGAGACTTGCGATGATCGAGAACCCACTCTCGCCGTCTACCAGGGCGTTCTCTCCGAGACAGAATTCGCCAACCGCACCCACGGCATTGTCTTGCAGGCGTATCTGCCTGATTCGGTGGCGGACCTGGTTGGCCTAACTGAGTTCGGCCAACAACGCCAAGCAGCAGGCAATGCCCCGATTCGTGTTCGCATTGTCAAGGGCGCCAATCTAGCCATGGAGCAGTTCGAGTCCCGATTGAACGACTGGCCCCAAGCCCCATATACAACCAAGGCGGACGTCGACGCCAACATGAAACGGCTCATTTGTTGGGCGTTGCAACCCGATCACGCCGAGGCCGTTCATGTGGGGGTCGGTTCACATAACGTGTTCGATATCGCCTTTGCCCTCACCCTCGCCAAGGCTCAGGGCACCTCAGGCCAGCTAACCATGGAGATGCTCCAGGGAATGGCTGAACCACTGCGCCGTTCGGTCGCCGAATACCTGACAAGCCTGCAACCCAGACCTGACCAACTCATCTATGCCCCAGCCACTCGTAGTGACGAGTTTCTCGCCGCCATCTCATATCTGATTCGACGTTTAGACGAAAATACATCCGAAGAGAATTTCCTCAGTCACGCTTTCAGCATGAACGTTGGCGACGACCAGTGGAAAGAACAGAAGTCCCGTTTCGTTGAATCATGCCTGCAAGCCGGAACAGTGACCGCTGAACCCAGACGCAATCAGGACCGAGCGGGAACCATGACCGGACCCACTACTGTTGACCAGGCTGGCTCAGCCGAGAATGCGGCCATTTCCACCGAGACCATCTACCCCACCACTGCCCGCATAGGCGAGTCCAGCTTTCGCAATGTGGCCAATACCGACTGGAGTCACCAACGCAATCGTGAGTGGGCCAATGCTGCGATCACTAACTTCGCCGCTCGACTGCCACTAGTTCCAGCCGATAGCGAGGCCGTCGATCGAGCCGTCGCTACCGCTGCGGCTGACTCATCCGGATGGGCCAATCGACCCCTGGCTGAGCGCAAGGCGCTTCTGCACAACGCTGCGCTCGAGTTAGAAAAGCGACGCGGCGAGCTGATCGCTGTTATGGCTCACGTTGCCAACAAAACAATCGCCGAAGGCGATCCTGAAGTCTCCGAGACGATCGATTTCGCTAATTACTATGCCAACGCACTCGACGACCTCGATAGTGATTCTCGTTTGGCTTGGCGAGCCCGTGGCCTAGTGGCAATAATTCCGCCGTGGAATTTTCCCCTGGCAATTCCCCTTGGAGGTGTTTGCGCAGCTCTGATTGGCGGCAATCGGGTCATCCTGAAGCCATCACACATCACGGTAGCTGTTGCTCAACTTGGGGTTGAAGCCTTGTGGGCTGCTGGCATTCCTAAAGATGCCTTGCAAATTCTCGACTGTCAACCCGGAGTTTCCCCTTACCTGGCAGCCCATCCCGGCATTGACGCGATCGCATTCACTGGTAGCACCAAGACGGCTCAGAGCATCATCACTGCCAGGCCAGAGTTGACTTTTAATGCCGAAACTGGCGGCAAGAACGCCACGATTGTCACCGCCAGTGCCGACATCGATCTTGCCATCAGTCACGTGCTCCAGAGCGCCTTCGGTCATGCTGGCCAAAAATGTTCTGCCACCTCGCTACTAGTGGCCGAGGCCGAGGTCTATGACGACCCAGCATTTGAACGCCGACTCACGGAAGCTGCCCAAGTATTACGTTGCGGACCAGCGACCGACCCGGCTACGGACGTGCCGCCCCTTTGCGGGGAGGCCAATTCAGCCCTGCGCCAGACACTCGACCGTTTGCCCCCGGGCGAGCGCTGGGCGTTGCGTTGTGACAAAATAGTCAAGAAACATCTCTCACCCGGCCTCATTTGGGATGTCAAACCGGGCTCGTTTACACACATGAACGAACTATTCGGGCCGGTCCTGGCAGTCATGCGAGCCCAAGATCTGGCGGACGCGGTCACGATCGTCACCCAGACTGGCTACGGACTCACATCGGGCCTTGAGAGCCTCGACGAGAGGGATTGGCAGTATTGGTGCGACAGCATCGAGGCTGGGAACCTCTACATCAACCGACCCACGACTGGGGCAATCGTTCAGCGCCAACCCTTTGGCGGTTGGAACAAATCCGGATATGGCCCCGGAGCAAAAGCTGGCGGACCCAACTATGCCAGCCAATTTTGTTTGATCACACAGCGTGGCCGCGGCACTGGCGTCGGAGAACGCTCCTCGTCGACATCGTCCGCATCCCTGACAGCTCGCGACGAGGAATTCGCCACTGCGCAATTTGACTGGCAGCACATCCCCGGTCAGCGCAACTTGTTCCGGTATCGTCCGGCACCCGGAGTGATCATTCGAGTTGAAGCCGGCGATGATCAGAACGAAATCGAACGCCGCAAACAAGCGGCCTCGAATGTGCGCTGCCGCGCTGAGCTATCGCATTTCGCAACTGAATCGGCCCACGAGCTAGCAGCACGCCTCAATTCCAACGTTCACAGGATTGTAAGAACTGGCCCAACGATAGATCGCTATCTGCTGGAATCAGCTGCCGAACACTGGGTTTGGATATGCCGTGACCCAGTGACCTTTACCGAACGCGACACCCTGCCATTCCTGCTCGAACAGAGCATTTCAATCGACACGCATCGCTACGGTTGGATTCCGCCTGGCGCCGATGATGCTGGGTGGTAACCATTCACGGCCGCCTTCCCGTCATTGCGAGCGGAGCGAAGCAACCTAGTCCGTGACTCAGGTCCCTCAGACACAGGTCACGGACTAGGTTGCTTCGTCGCCCAGAGCGGCTCCTCGCAATGACGGAAGGACCTGGATGAGTTACATAGCATACGCCTAAATGCCCAAGACAGCGCTACACTAAGAGGCTGTAAATTCTGCGCTAATAGATCTAAAGGATCGAGGAAGCACCAGTCATGCATCAGTCGGGATCCGCGGCACACTTCTCTCGCCCTACAATTTTGATGTGTGCACCCACTCATTTTGATGTCGAATATGAGATCAATCCCTGGATGGTGGGCAATACTCATAAAGTCTCACGAGACAGAGCTCAAGAGCAATGGACCCAGCTGTATAACACAATTGCGCAGCTGGCAGATGTGAGACTGCTTGAGTCGGTCAAGGGACAACCGGACCTCGTGTTCACTGCCAATGCTGGCATTGTGTATGACGACATTGCTATCCCGGCCCGATTTCGCCCAGCCGAACGCCAAGGTGAGGAACCACTTGTCCGTCGCTGGTTTGGGGACAATGGTTTTAAGATTTTGGAGGTGCCCAAGGGAGAGCACCTTGAAGGTGCCGGCGACGCCCTGTTTGACCGTGACCTACCACTCCTGTGGACCGCATATGGCCACCGCTCAGACCTGTCAGCTCACCAGTTTGTTGCCCGTGAACTCGGCGTCGAAATCGCCGCATTAGAACTTACCGACGAGCGTTTCTACCATCTAGACACCTGCTTTTGCCCACTCGACGACGGCTATGCCATGTACTACCCAGCTGCCATGACCCCGCAGTCAGTCGCCACAATCGAAAGCATTCTGCCCGACGACAAGCGGATTGTGGTCAGCGACGCGGATGCCCAAGGCTTCGCGTGCAACGCTGTATCGATTGATCGCAACGTGATTCTCTCGCCGATCTCGCCCGAGTTATCAGATCGGCTAGCAGCTGCCCACTTCAAAGTTCATCAAATCGAGTTGAGTCAATTCATGTTTGGTGGCGGCTCCGCAAAGTGCCTCACACTGCGACTCGACGACGGAATTGCCAACTCTATCTAAGCCAACTCCGCTATGGTTGCGCCGAGAATGCTCGGACGTTGCAAGGAGTATTCGTGATGAAACTCGATCGCATCTTGATCGCCACTGATGGCTCCGAAAGCGCGGAAGTCGCTGTCCGTCTGGGTGTCGGACTAGCCAAGAAATTCTCTGCTAATGTCAGACTCGTTTCGGTAATCGAAGAGCCTGTCGGACTCGCTGGCGCTCTACCCGTGCTACCAGAAACGCACGCCTCAATGGAAGAATTCGCTAGCGCTGCCCTCGAAACAGCCAGCCAAGTTGTTAGCTCTGCCGGCCTCGAACTCGACGCCACGAAGATCAAGGGAAAAGCTGCCCAAATGATTCTGCGTGAAGCTCGCGACAATAACGTAGATCTAATTGTGTTGGGGCACTCCTCGAAGTCAGGCTTCGAACGGGCACTGCTTGGATCAGCTGCCCAAGCAATAGTCAACGAATCTACTTGCGCAGTACTTATAGCACCGCCCGCCTAAGGGCCTCACAAAGTAACCATTCACCCCGTCGTCCGTCATCCTGAGCCCTGGCGCCAGCCAGGGCGTGAGGATCCATCTGAGGCGAAGCCGCAGGTCCAGCCGCAGATTTGATCTATTTTGAATTGCTCGCTGCGCTCGCAACACAGTAAAGCCTGGATTGCCACGCCCTCCAGAGCCAGGGCTCGCAATGACGAAAAGTCTGGTAGCGACACTCTGGCTAGGAGACTGGGGATTTAGTCCTCCGAATGACCACAGTTATGCAGTTTACCTGCAGAAACGCGCTGCATAACTGACTAAATCGCCAGTCTCCTAGGGGGTGGTGAATAGTTAGGGCCCGTCGATGATTAACTTGCGCAGTCAACGGCCGATTCCGGACATCGACCGGGCAACGGAGGATGACTTCTGTAGAGGTAATTTATCGACGGGCCCTTACCTCACGAATACTCCCAGCTAGTGCTGCTGCTTAACGTCTAGTGGCGGACGATTTTGGGAGGAACTCGGTTTCGGCTTAGTTGTGACGGTGGTAACAGTGGAATTGACAGGCGATTTGGGTGCGGAACTTGAAGGCGGCACCGCTGCGGGCACAGGCGCCGGAGCGGCTGGGGCACTACCGTCAACGTTGGTGACTACTTGCTGATTCTGAGCTGGTGGAACTCGTAAGGCCCGCATTACAAAACTCATGATGCGAGAGAAGGTGGGCGCTGCCGTAAGGCCTCCATAAACGGGGGTGGGATCGTCCAGAACCACCAATCCCACAGCTCGGGGGTTGTCAGCAGGCAGCATTCCGATGAATGACGCGAAGTGGCTGCTTCTATCGTAGCCCCCACCCGGGATCGGCTTACGGGCGGTTCCCGTCTTGCCACCGACCCAGTAGCCAGGCACAGCCGCCAAGGGTGCCGTGCCTTCGCTGACAACCTGCGTGAGCATCTCGCGCATCGATGCAGCCGTAGTTTCGCTGATAACTCGTTGGCCCTCAGGGCGCGTGACCGCTTTTTCGCCAGCAACATCGGTCACTGCATCGATTAATCGCGGCTGCAGCATCACCCCGCCATTTGCCACTGTGCCCATCACCCGAAGCATTTGCAGCGGCGTTACAGCCACACTGTGGCCCATCGCCATGGAAGGCAAGTCGGTCGGATACCACTTGGTTTCATTAGGAGGAGCCTTAGCAATACCACGGGATTCAGCAGGCAGTTCGATACCAGTCTTTTCGCCGTAGCCGAATTTCTTCATGAACTCGTAGAACCTTGCTTCGCCAAGTTTCTCAGCCACTTTTATTGTGCCCACGTTGCTAGAGTGCGCAATAATCTTACGGACGCGCATCTCCTCGGTCGCGTGGTTTTCGTTGTCGCGAAATGTATGGTTACCGATGCTGAGATTGTCCGGCACAGTAAACGATGTCTCGGGGGTAACTATTCCGGTTTCGAGAGCACCCGAAATTGTGACTATCTTCGAAACAGAACCGGGTTCAAATACAGAGCCCACACCCAACGATTGCAAGGCAGCAGCGCCGGACTTGCCAGGATCGTTCGGGTCATAGCCCGGATAAATTGCCAAAGCTAGAAGGTCTCCGGTCTTAGGATCCATGATTGCAGCCACGCCACCCTTGGCTTGGTAAGCGTTAATCGCCTCAGCCAGAGCCGATTCTGCTTCATACTGGATGTCCATGTCGAGAGTTAACTTCAAGCCTCGGCCTGGGACTGGCTCTTTCACTCGGTAAACTCCAGACGGAATCTCTCGCCCCTTCGGATCCTTCTCGGCTATTTGGATGCCAGCCTGGCCTGTCAACGTCGAATTTTGAGACTGTTCAAGCCCAGCTAATCCTTTGTTATCAATGTCTGCAAAACCAAGGATCGAACCCGCCAACTTGCCCGCCGGATACAGACGACTGGGCTCGCCAGACATCGAAATGCCTGGAATCTTTAGGGCCTTCACAGCTTCGGCCGTGTCGTCACTCACCTTGCGCTGTAACCAGACAAAGCCCTTGTCAGCACTCAAACGCTTAGCCAAGGTCGATTGATCGGCCGGACTCTTAGTGGCTTTGTCGTCGGCCACGAGTGGGGCAAGTTTGGCAGCAACGCCATCGGGATCTTTGACCTCACGGGCATTGGCAAAAATCGACTGCATTTGTCGACTGACAGCGAGTGATCTGCCATTGCGATCGATAATGTCACCCCGAGGCGCCAGCAAGTCGACACGTCGCACGCGTTGGCCATCGCCGAGCTGCCGATAGCGGTCGGTGTCAACACCCTGCAGAGTGAAAAGACGAACGACAACCACCGACATGAGAACGAGAAACACTGCCGAAAAGATCGCCAGGCGCTTACTCGAGGACTGAACAAAACGGTCACGGCGAACTTGTCCCTTGCCCTTGCGCACCGGTACGGGCGCTGCGATGCGAAACTTAGACAGCCGCCCGATCAAGCTTGTCGGATTGTGATTGCCACCAGATGAATTGGCCGTGGCCCGCGCCTTGCGCGGGCCAGCATCGGTTGCCGTCTGAAACTTCTCAGAACTCTGTCGCTGCGCAGACCCCGACCCGCCTCGGGTGCGCGTTGGGGTGGCCGTGCCCGCACGTTGGGCCGATCTGCGCACTGATCGAGTCCCATCAGCACTCACATAACTCTTGCGAACGTGGTCGTCTGCGTGAGACCTGCGTCCCCGATCGACGCTCCCATTGCGCCCAGTTCTTTCGCGCTCACTGCGCTCAGTTCCTTCGCGCTCATTACGCTCAGTCCTTGTGGGGTCATGACGCACGCTAAATGCCCCTCTCGACTAATCCACCGGCTGGGAACCACTCTTGTTACCCATGGACCGCTGAGAACTTGAATCGGCTTGATTGCCGGTATCCTGACCGAAAGTTTTGGTGGAGTTGGCAGAGTTTGGGGGCTGGGTACTTTTCACAATGGAGCGCAAGTTGTCGTTGACGGCGCTACTTTGCGAGGCACCGGCACCCGCAACCTTTGGCGTTCCAGCCTGGCTGGAACCAGCAAGGGTGACCTCTGGGGGCTTGATCTTGGCTGTAGCCAGTACTTGCCCATCGGCAACATCGGACTCGAGGAAGTGGATCTTCACTGGCTCGACCATCTGCAACTTCTGAGCAGACGCTTGGCTTATCCGATCCGGCGATTCCAGATAGGCAATCGATATCTTGAGCCGCTCCTGCTGATCAAGTTTCTGACTCATTTGAGTCGTCTCGTGCTGCAAGGCGAAAGCACCCTGCGCGATCCGGACGTGCAACAAGGCAAGTCCGAATAGGGTTCCGGTCAAGACAACAGTGGCTCCCACAATAACCAGCCTGCGCTGTTGGCGCGGGCGGCGCTTGGGAGCCTGCACGACCTTAAGATGTCTGCGCCGTTCCCGTATGTTTGGAACAATCTGGGGAGCGGCTTCTGCCGAGTAACGCCTCGGTCGGGCAGGTGCGGTCATGTCGGCCCTCCCGCGTCGCCGTGCCTCATCGCCGCATCAGAGTCACCAACACTCGAGCCGTCAGAGCTCACTCTCTCAAGCACCCGAAGCTTTGCCGAGTCGGACCTCGGGTTACGCTCAATTTCTTGCTGACCGGGCCGAACGGGCTTCGGAGTGACGAGCTTGAATGGCGGTTCGGGTATGGTCGTCACCGGCAAGCCCCTAGGCATTGATGGCGGCGAGGACAGACTTCTGAAATATTGCTTGACGATCCGGTCTTCAAGAGAATGGTATGAAATAACCACCATTCTGCCGCCAGTGGAAAGAACGCTTGCGCCTGAGCGCAGGCCATCTTCAAGGACTTGTAATTCGCTGTTCACTTCAATGCGTAGCGCCTGAAATGTTCGTCTAGCAGGATGTGGCCCACTTCGCCTAGCCGCTGCTGGGATGGCATAGCGGACAACTTGGGCCAAATCTGTTGTGGTCTCGAAAGGTGTCTCTTCTCGCCTAGCAACAATTGCTGCGGCGATGCGGCGAGCAAAACGCTCCTCGCCAAACTTGAAGAGGATGGTACGCAGTTGCTCTTCGGAATAGGAGTTTACGACCTCGGCAGCGGTAAGTGAGCGGCTTGGATCCATTCGCATATCAAGGGGCGCGTCTTTCATGTAGCTGAAGCCGCGTGCAGCCACATCAAGTTGCGGCGATGATACGCCGAGATCCATCAAGATCCCGTAAACTGCCACGTCGCCCCCTTCCGTCAAATCCTGTTCGTCCCCAGCCATCTCCACACTCGAATCCAGCAGACGGTTCGCCTCGCTGGACTGCGCCCTCCCCTGCGAAGCCGCCCATGTGGAGAAACCAGTTGTGGATCTCACTTTCGCAATGAGATCCGCTAAGTTTTCAAAATTCCCTCGAACAAGCGACACTCTGGTGCCGAAGGGCTCCAGTCGCTTCGCCGCAGCCTCGAGAGCTATCGGATCCTGATCGACTCCAATTAGCCCCACGTTTGCCGGCAAACTGTCGAGCAAAGCCTCGGCATGACCAGCACCGCCAAGAGTTGCATCGACGATGACTCCCGCCCGATGATGATCACTGTTGAGGTGATCAAACATCTTCAGGATTTCATCGATCAACACGGGTTCGTGTTGATAAGCTGCGTCAGAAATCTGGTCCACCGTCAGCCCCCCAGCCAGAATCCAGTAGAAGCGGGCGGAGTAGGGGCCTTCCACCGATCAACTAGGGAGCTGACGGTGGACCAGCGGCTTGTGGCCACTTTCACCTTCAATTGTCAATCACTTGTTCGTTTTGCATGTGTCGTGAATACGTTGGAGTGCTAAATCGTGTTGATAACTTCATGACGGCTGAGCGCCGTCTCGGGCCCCGATTGCCAAGTCGCTCGCTTGCCGCTGCTCTTCCCACTTCGATTGGGCCCAAACTTCCAAGAACTCACCAGCCCCGATAACAGCTGCTTCTTTATCCAGCCCGGCATACGCCCGCTGGAGTTCCTTGATTAGCAACCGCCCTTGACTGTCAAGTTCACCCTCCTCAGCTCCAGCAAAGAATGCTCGCCGGTACTCTCGGTTCTCTCGAGAAGCTGTGTCTAACTGCAATACCTCGGCCTGCTTCACCTCCCACGCTCGTGCTGGGTAGATCTGAAGGCAATAGTCCTCGCCTTTCGTGATCATGAGCCCTTCGGCCAGTTGCATGCGATATTTGGCCGGCAATGTCAGCCGTCCCTTCGAATCGACCGTATGGAGGTGCTCACCAAAGAACATGGCTCCTCCTCGCCGACAAAAGGTTTGCTATCGAAGCAACTTGAAGAACCACTCTCAGCACCTAAGTCAGAGCTGACAAGACCCTTCAAGCAGACCCCTTTGTCATTCCCGCCAAATCACCACTCGCTGCCAGTGACACTGTAAACCCACTTTGCCCCACTTGTCAACACTATTAATCCATTCTCCCCCACATTTCGCCATAAGCTGATCCTTTTCGCTCATTCTCGTGGTGGGTGGAAAGGAGTCACTCTTTGTCCTCAGCTTTGGCCTTGCGGGCGGCGGGCAGCTTCCATTCGCTCGCAAGCTCGCTCAGGAACCTCCCGCCACCCTTCGTAACTAGCTCTCCCCACCCACCAAGGGGCCCGGGTCAGACTTGTGGCTCCACCCAGTTGGGATATTGACTGCGGCTAGCGCCGCAAAACAGCAAAGAGTCGAAGACGAGGGCGAGGGCGAATCGTCACACCCCAACACAGATCAGTCAGCTAAGCGCGACAAGATAATTCAGAGGGCAACCCACCTCAGCTAGCGCCCCAAAAACAATTCGGAGTCGACCAATTTCAAGGCCAAACGACAGGGCCACACGCCCAACGCAACTAAAGCCGCAAGCAATTCAGAGAGGAATTCCACTCCAAAACGAAACGAAACCACACCACCCACCGAGCGCATCCCCGGACCGGCGCCGCCCTATGCAGCTGTCGGGAGGATCTCGCCATTTGTGGGGTAACATCACTAGTAGACACAACTTTCGGGGGAACCTTGCAGCGCATAGTCGGATGTCTTTTAGCAGTGGCTCTCGCTGCCGCGGCTTGTTCGGGCCAGAAATCGAAGGGAGCCTTGACTGCCGAGTCAAACCTCTCTGGTGAGCCCGTCATGCAAGCCGAGTTCGCTCCGCCACCTCACGAACGTGCAGACCCTGCTCGCATCGACTTGGACATTGGGCGAACTGAGCAGTATCACCTCGGACTGCCCAAAGCCCCAGTGTTCCACCCATACCATCCCCTTGGCAATGCAGCTGGCAATACACCACCGGCTCGGACGAATCATGGCGCCCCCGCCGTCCTAGTAGCAGCCAAATTCCCGCTCGCGTTCTACGACAATCTCCCGCTTACCATCCGTGAAACTCTCGCTCAACAGCAAATCCCGAACGGCAACGTTGATATCCTTTTTGACACGCAAGATCTGCCATGGGAGGATGACACGCCAATCAACTTTAGACCTCACTATTGGACTGATCCTGACGCACCATATGTTGGTACGTACAAGATCCAAAGCAACCTGCAAGTCGGTTTCTTCGCCCCCGACCGGGAGCTTTCCATCGCCGGTCAGTCTCCCGGCGAATTGAGGCCTCATACCATTTTGGTCCACCCATACAAGGCCGACCGTGAAAGCCTTATCCTGTCTTCTCCGGACAATATGCAAGTGCCTAACCTCAATTGGCAGAACAGCTCGAGTATGTGGTCTGTTGTGATCAAAAAGGAAGACAATCGAGCAGCTGTGACCCTCCACTGGCTACTCAACGACCGAGACCAAGCTCAGCTGGCGGCCCTCACGGCTAGAGCCAGCAACATGACTGATCTTGTGACGAAACTGAATCAGCCGGGTCCTGGTTTCATTGGCACAACTCGCCTTGACAAACTGAATGGCCTTATCCAAGGCTCACAAGGTGTCAACAGTGCGGAAAGGATCCCTAAATGGCGTTGGGACGATGCGACACTCGACGCACCTGAGAGCACCGGCACACAGGACGTTGTCCTTCATACACGCCATGGCCTCTTCGCCTTCAACAAGGGGCGAGACAACCGGATTCGTTGGGGAACCCTTGACAGAGGCCGCTGGAATTTCCGGACCATCGAATCTCCGACGTGCGTTGCCGATAGTTTGGCTGGAGTCGTTTCGAACAATACGGCCCACATCTTCGCTACCGGGACCACCGACGGCCAGCCCGCCCAAAGCGCATTGTGCCACCTGACCTACAACGACGCAGACGGTAATTGGCTAGAGGAACAACTAGACGTAGGAGAAAGCACAGGCCACAGTATCTCGGCGACCGTAAACAATGGTGCTCTGAACGTATTCAATCAGGGGTCAGCGGGACCTGATGGCTTTGCGGGTCGGTACGGCCAGCACACCGGAGGGGGCTGGAACTTTTCCACAATTGCCGACGACCTCGATCCCGCCAACCACACTGCAACCATCCAGTACGGCGATCAAGAGCACGTTGTGTACCAAGCTCTCAATGGCTCAATCCGTCATAAATGGTCGAATCCCGGAAGTCACCAATGGCACGAATCCACCGAAGTCCCAGACCAAACGAACCCAACTCCGCCAGCTCCACACACTGCCTTAGCCTTATCTAACTATGGAGGACAATTCCACTTGCTGTACAAAAATACCAGTCAAGAGATGATGCATCGCTGGCATGATCCAAGAAGTGGATGGGCAGCTGAAACACTTAGCGCAGATATGGCCAACGGCAGCGGACTGGCTATTGCGAACTTTGGTGACCAGTTCCACCTAACCGGTGCCGTTGCGGGCAACGCCCTATTGCACAAATGGTATGACCCAGGAACGGGCACCTGGTCCCAGGAGCTACTTGACAGCGGATCAGTATCGGCGATTGATGGTCTTGCGATGGCGCAGGTTGGCAACGCCTTCCAAATATTGGCCCGCGGCACTCAGAATAACTTGCGCAGCTTGCGCTGGGATCTGCAATAGT
>JBCKKC010000057.1:0-11855 GCA_038904395.1 Acidimicrobiia bacterium
GAGAGAGCGAAAGAGGTTCAGCTTGAAGCGAGCCTATTTGGTTTCTTTGTGGAGGGTGTGGCGGCGCAGACGCCGGGAATATTTTTGGAGCTCAAGACGCCCTGTCGTGTTGCGCTTGTTCTTTGATGTCACATAGTTACGGTCACCGGTTTCGGTGCATTCGAGAGTAACTGTTACGCGGGCTTCGCTTTTGGCCATTGGTCTTTCTCCTAATCAGGCACCGAACGGCCCGTCTATACCAAAGAGACCGAGCCCGTCCGAAGACTAAAAAACTATTGTGTAAGCATACAGGACGAGCTGGGTGAATTCGCCGGGCACTAGGTTCGAGTCAGAGCGAATCGTGAATCTGGCTGAGGCGATCTTCGATGGTGCCGGTGACTGTGATGTGAGCGATGTCGTGATTCACCAGGAGTTTGCGGAGGCGCTCGTCGATGTCGGCCTGAAATTCTGGGTCCATTGGCCTGAGCCCATCGGCAACGATCGGAAATTCGACGGGCAGGTAAAACACGTGACTGTATTGCGACCGCAAATGTTGTTGCGCAACGTTAAGGCAGGCATCCCAAAGAGCGTTTTCTTTGCGATGTGGCTGGTTGTCCATGACCCAGCTCGCGTAAGTCATGACGTCGATAAGACTGCGATCGCCCACGAACTCGGGGCGGGTCATTTCGGCAGCGTATTGGCGTAGAAAGATCAGCGTTTCGGTTTCGGCTGTGGCGTCTTTGTCGAGTTTGAAGCCGAGCTCGATGACTTGGCGGGCAACTTCGGGTAATAGCGGCAGCTGAAGCTGGGTTGAAAGCATTTCGGCCAGAGTTGTCTTGCCGGTGCTGAACGATCCAACGATGACTATTTTGCGCATCAGCGTGCCGGGAAAGTTGTAACGGCTGAAGTGCTGCTCGACTGGCCAGTCTTGCTCTTTTTCGTAGAGGAGCCACTTGAGCCCGAGTTGTTGGAACTTGAGGAGCCGCCGGAGCCCGATCCGGAATTAGCGGATGCTTCCTGACGCGTACTGCTGTCGGACGACGAGCCGGATGTCGAATTTTGACTACCTGGTTCTACGCCGGCGGCATTTTGGTTTGGCTGTCCGGAGGTTTCTTTAACGTTGTCTAAGTTAAATGTCATATTGCTCTCGGTTGGGATGGTATTGCCGTCAACAACGGTCTCGATTGCAGCAGGTCGACTTACGGAAATCACGACTGCTGCCCCGCGGAATTCTTTTGTCCGCCCTGGGTACAGGGTGCTTGAGAACACCCTAACATCATCAACGGTAACTTGCACACGTGAACTGCGGTCGGTGGCGGTAAGTTGCACAACCCTCTCGGTTGGCGGCGGCGCCGTTGTGGGAGGGGGCGGTGGAGGAATAAATGCGGTAGTGGCAGTGGCGTGCTGGCTCGCGGTCTTGGTAGCTTTTGCGGCCGAATCTGATTGCGCATTGCCGAAGATCCAGGTGCCAAGCACAATAATGAAAAGGGCGACGCTGCTGACCATGGCGATACTGCGCCGCTTCTTGATGGCGAGCGGGCGCTGGGTGCCGAGGCGAGCTGATAGTGGGGCTAGGGGACTGGATCCGAGCGCTGCCAGGAAGGGCTCGGAGTCTAGGCCGAGCGCGTTGCACACAGCTCCAACCTCGCGGCGCCCAGCTGCCCCGACAGGAAGTCGCTCTATGGTGCCGTTCTCGAGAGAATGGATTGTCAGGATACTGACTTTGGCCTTCTTGGCCAGCTGCTGAACCGTGAGGCCCTCGTCTTGTCGTGCTGCTCGAACATGGTGCCACAGGCTATTTTCGGGCGCAGTCACAATGGACTGTCCCGGCGCATTGGTAATAATGCGTACTACTGGCTGTTCTGTTGCCTCACGTGTTTGTTCAACCATGGAGATTTCTTACCACCGATGCTTGCAGGTCCTTGAGTCTGGGTCCTGTCCTATAACCACAAGAAAAGTCTAGGCGCATGTCGAGTTGAGCCAGTGGCACCCTCCAGGGAATTTTCCCGATGTGGAAGGGGCGACGGGACCTAAGGGCCCGTGATGGAATAACATAGGCGTTTGCAACGGCCATGACCGGCGCTCGCTGTGTTCCTCCTCCTCGAGTAGTGCCAGCTACGCATCGTCGTCGCGCCTTGCGAGAGCCGCCCATGACTCGCCGCAAACGCGCTTGTTATTCCATCACGGGCCCTAAGCAGTTATCGAGTTCAGGCCGACTCGCTCCACCACATAACGAGCAAGTCGGATGAGAGCATCTCGAGCCTGACAGGCGGGGAAAGATTCCAGAATTTCTTCGCTGCGGTCCAGCCTCTTGGCGGCTGCATCGAGAGCCTGGCGCACTCCCCCAAGGTCCGTGATCAAGTCCACTGCCGTTGCGATTTCGGTCTCAGTGGGATTCTCTTTGAGTAGCTCGTGAAGACTGCCCGCTGGGTCTGCTTGGAGCGCTAGCAATATCGGTAGGGTGTAGACCCCTTCTGCGATGTCGATTCCCCGGCGTTTGCCCGATTCGGCTTCAGCGGCAACGATATCGAGAACATCGTCAACGATTTGGAATGCCATCCCCACTTCGATCCCGAAGCGCTCAGCGCGCTCGACAACGGCGTTATCGCCTCCGGCAACTAGTGCGCCAAGTCGGCAAGCAGTTCCCATCAGAGCTGCTGTCTTGCCAAAGATCACTTCCAGATATGTCTCAATTGGAATGGTCTTGTCGTGCCTGCTTTGGATCTCGAGAATTTCGCCGGATGCGAGTTGCGCTATCGTATCAGCCAGCACGGCTGCGGGCGTGGCCCCCAGGCCGGCAGCAATTTGGGATGCCCGAGCCAGCAAGAAATCGCCGGATAGGACCGCAATCGAATTTGACCAGTTTGCATTTACTGAGAGAACGCCACGTCGACTGATTGCCTCGTCAATGACATCATCGTGATGCAGGCTGCCGAGATGAACCAATTCACATGCGACCGCTGCTTCGATAGCCTCTGGGCAACCGGGAGCGATCATGTTCGCACAAATCACAGTGAGAGCTGGCCGAATACGCTTTCCCCCTGCCATCATCAGGTGCCGAGCAGACTCTGTTAAGAGGCGTGGCGGCTGATTGAGCGCTGATGACAACCGCGTTTCAACAGCAAGGAGCTGATCTCTGAGGGGTTCATAGCCAGCGATCGTGGCGAGATCTTCTTTTTCGCGTGTTGTCACCGTGTCACTCGAATTCTTCCTTAGACTTCGACAAAACACTAGTCGAGCTATGGTCGCTGCATCCGGTAAGGTCTGAGCATGGTTGCAGCTTTTGAATTTGATAGATCTTGGGAGTTTCCAGTTCCGCCAGAGCAGTTCTGGAAGGTGATCTCCAATATTGACGAACTGACCGGCTGGTGGCACTGGCTGGAAGTCGACCCTGATACCAAATTTGTGGAAGGTAACCAAATATCGGCTCAGGTACGACCGCCTCTGCCCTACTCCCTGCGTTTTGAGATTGAGTTGCAAGATGTGCAGCCGCCCAACCGTGTGGTTGCCCACGTGACGGGTGATATTGAGGGCCCTGCCCGCCTCGAAATTCTTGAGTCTGCCGACGGGTCTCGTGTGCGGATTGTGTGGTCGATGAAACTGCAGGCATCACTCCTCAAGGGGGTCGCCCTCTTTGCCCGACCAGTGCTGGAGTGGGGTCACGAATGGGTGGTCGGCACCGGATTGCGCCAATTTCGCGAACACGTGATCGCCAACGGCTAGGGGTCAGTTCCACAGGCCGTCATGGACTCTCTTCGGGTGGTGATGTGTCAGCCTGTGGCTCGCTCGCATCTCGAGCGGCTCGGGCATCTTTGCGCTTCTTTCGGCGTGATTGGGGCTTTGTCTCGGACGTTAAGTGGCTCTCGACGACTTCGTGTTTCAGCAGGTAGGCGGATAGGAATGCCTGGACAATGGCTGCAATTGGTAGCGCCAGAAGAGCGCCAGTAATCCCAGCTACTTCAGCTCCGCCAAACACCGAACCGATCGCTACTGCCGGATGGATCGTCATCGTTTTGGCCGAGAATTTCGGTGCCAACCAGTAGTCCTCAAACTGCTTGTAAACAAGGATGAATATCAGTAGCCATAGCGCATTCCAGGGGTTCCCCGACACTAAACCAAGCAACAGAGGAGGAATGGCTCCGATGTATGAGCCAATGATCGGGATAAAGGCGTCCCAGAGTCCATATAGGATCGCGATCGGGATGGCAATCCCACGCAGTGCCGAAGAGTGGGGCGAGACAAACGAAGTAATGAGCATGGCTAGGTACAAACTGACGGATGCGACCAACGCAACAAGAGCCCGAGAGTAGAAATAGCCGCCTGTTTTTACGATGGCGATGTCCCACATTTGGAGGACTTGCCGCTGTCGCTTGGGTGGCAGAATGGAACATACAGTCCGGCGCAGCTTCGGGCCTGCCGACACGATATATACAGTAAACAGTCCAATCATGAAGATACGGATGACGATTCCGGCGGCGGTTCCGAGGATTCCGGTGAGCTGACTACCGACGTCTGATACAACTTGGCCCACGTTTAGGCCTTTAACACTCTTGATCAGAGAGTCGGTGGTTAGTTCAATGTTGAAGCGGTGGGCCAACAGCTCGATATCGGCGAGCCACTGCGGCGCATTGCTGGCAAGCCTTTCGCCTTGGGTAACAAACACGGGGATCAACAGGGCGAGAAATCCCAGCCCGAGCACGAGAGCTGCCACAATCACAACCGCAGTCGCAGTGCCCCTTCGCCAGCCCTTTCCGGCCAGCCAGTTGACGGCGGGTTCTAGTCCGAACGACAAGAATAGCGCTGTGACCAGAATCCCAACCAGGCTGCGAATTTTTTCCAAGAACGAAAGTGCAACAAAGAGTCCCAGGCCCAGAGCGATGAGCGTATAGACGAAGCGCATCAGCCATGGGGCCGCTTGGCTGATGGTTTGCACTCCTGATGGACTGCCGGTTAGGGCGGCCTGGTTTTGCGCTATCTGGGGATTTTCTTGGTCTGCTGGGGGGCCTTTATCTGGGGCCATAGCTGTCTAACCCTCTTCCTAGTGACGGAATTTGGCGAGATTTGTCATTGTGCTCGTCCAGTCGGTCCTAACATCGCTGAATATGGGCACGGTAAATGGATCTCGCAATGGCCAATCTGATCTGGATCGCAACGACACTGATCTTGCGAGACCAAAAACACTGACTGAACAGGTCCTTTCTCTGTTCGATACTGCCGAGCGTAAGCACGGCGGACCCCGCTATCGTACTCCTCGACTTGCTCGCGAGGATGTCATGAACCTGCCCACCTACGCAAGCGGGATTGCCAGTCTCTCCGATGCCATGGAGCGCACCGAGCAGAGCATAGCTCGCGAGGCCGAACGTGACCTGCGAGAGATTGTAGCGGGTGGAAGTCCCACCATGTTGCGGGTGGCAGCATCGTTGGGTCGTTTTATTTTGTCTCAGGGTTACGATTCGCATCTGAGCTACGATGCCAAGGAGTTGGGTCGGATTGCCCAATTGGGCCGAGAGTATCCGCTTGTTTTTCTTCCGTCGCACAAGTCATATCTAGACGGATTAGTGCTGCGCTCGGCTCTGCATGAAAATTCGTTGCCACAGACCCAGCTGGCAGCAGGCGCAAATCTTGACTTCTTCCCATTGGGTACTATCTATCGTCGTGCCGGAGCTTTCTTCATTCGGCGCTCCTTCCATGACGACGAAATTTACAAGTTTGTCTTGCGCCAGTACATCGACTATTTGCTGGAAAATCGCTACACCCTCGAGTGGTACATAGAGGGGGGTCGGTCGCGTACAGGCAAGCTAATGCCGCCCCGCTATGGCTTACTGAGTTACGTTGTGAGCACATATATGCGCTCTATTGTTCCCGATGTCTATCTTGTTCCTACCTCGATTGTGTATGACCAGCTTGGGGATGTTTCGGCCGTCACAGCAGAACAGCATGGCGCCAGAAAAAAACCAGAGGGGCTGAGCTTTGCTCTCCGATATATTCACCGCTTGCGCCGCCGCTTTGGGGCTGTCACTATTCGATTTGGTGAGCCACTGTCATTGCGGAAAGAACTAGGGCCGCCGCCCCCGCTTCACGCACCTCAAGGCAACGGACGCCCCGCCTTCGTGGGTGGTTCGTCAGGTAAGAAGGAAGTCCTCCCGGCGCCCACCGAGGGGAGCAGTAGCGACCCGGCCGGATCGGCTCGGCCCACGGACACAGAGCCTGATTCCCACCTCCAGGTGCAAAAGTTGGCATTCGAGGTGATGGTGCGGATCAACCAAGCGACCCCAATAACTCCCACATCACTCATGACCTTAGCCATGTTGGGCAGCGGTGATCGTGCCCTAAGCGTTACTCAATTGATGGCGAGACTTGAGGATTACTCCACGTATGTGGAGGCAAGAAAGTTGCCCACCACCGGAAGCCTGGAGTTTAACGAACCAAGGGAGGTGCTGGCAACGCTTGAATTACTCATGGAACATGATGTTGTGACCTGCTTCACTGAAGGCCTTGAGCCTGTTTATGCTATCGGTCCTGACCAGCACTTATCGGCTGCCTATTACCGCAACTCGATCTTGCATTTCTTCTTGACCGGGGCCATTGCCGAGCTTGCCCTTTTGAACGTGGCAAATCCGGAAGTTGAAGCTACCAGAGATGAATTTTGGGACAGCGCTTTCGCGCTTCGGGACCTGCTTAAATTCGAGTTCTTTTTCGCCGACAAAGACGCCTTTCGCACTGACGTTGAGACAGAGTTGACTTTGCATGACCCGGACTGGCAGGCCAGAATTGTCAGCGGCCCAACCGGAGTTTTCGACGTAGCCAACCGTGTTCGCCCACTCAGAGCGCATGCTATCTTGCGCTCGTTCCTCGAGGCCTATCAGGTGGCAGGAGATATCTTGGGCCGACAAAACCCCACCGAGAACATTTCCGAAGGACCCTTCGTCGATCGGTGCCTCCGGTTAGGTCGCCAATACCTTCTCCAGCGACAGATCCGCAGTGCCGAATCGGTCTCCAAGACACTCTTCTTGAACGCATTAGCCTTGGCCCGCAATCGTGGTCTCGACGACATCACCTCACCCGATTTAGTAGCCGGACGTCAAGCCTTTGCCTACGAGATTCACCAATGGGTCGGCCTTATCGACCGGGTTGAAGCGCTCGCTGGGCTCACCCCAAGTTAGCTCACCCCAAGCTGAACCTATCCGCTCTCTCTTTTGGTGGGCGGGGGATGGGGGGTAGATTTTGGTTGGTTTGTTTGGCCTGGCGGGCGGCGGGCAGCTTCCATTCGCTCGCAAGCTCGCTCAGGAACCTCCCGCCCCCCTTCGTAACCAGCTTTCCCCCACCCACCTTGACGCCCGGGTCAGACTTGTGCCTCGCGAGAGGTTCAATATTGACGGCGGCGGACGCCGCCATTCCTCAGTGGTGGAGGTTTCGGGGAGCGGGCCCGTGAGCTGCGAAATCCACGGGATATTGTAGCTCAATCGCCGTGATAGAGTCTGAAGGCCAGCCGAACTTGCCTTGCTCAACGTGGCAAATCCGCAAGTTGATGCTGGCAATAATGAATTTTGGGATAGCTACGAAATTCACCAATGGGTCAGCCTTGTCGATCAACTTGAGGCACTCGCTGGCATCGCCTCAAGTTGATCTCTCCGCTCTCATGTGGGGGTTGGATGAGTGGAACCGACCTTGGTCTGTTTGTTTGGCCTTGCGGGCGGCGGGCAGCTTCCATTTGCTCGGCAAGCTCGCTCAGCCATTCCAGTAGTTGATACAAATTCCGGTACCGATCACCGGTCCAAATTGTGACAGGTCGCCGTGGTCTTTGGAATCATCCGACATTTTCATGTAGCCGTAGTTGACTCGGAATGCCGATCGTGTCCCTACATTAACTTGGCCGGTATGGTCGATGTTTTCATTCCAGCTAGGAATTTCTAGGTCTACTGGGTACATTTCTACCGTCTGCCCAAAATCGTTATACGTACCTTGATGAACACCGTCCAGGTTGTAAATGCCGAACCCAGATTGGGTCTTGAATTGGTTTAGGTAGAAGTGTTCACCCTCCTTACTTACGTTCATAGTGGGCATGTTGAAGGCACTTGTTGCATAGCCGGGGCCTGTAGGGTACAAGGAAAAGTGGAATACAGATATAGGGCTCCGAAGTGGGTTCCAGTCGGCGCCTACTGATCCCTTCGGTATTGTTCCGAATGATTTGTCGCAGCCAGGTGCCGTGCGTTTGGCCCTACCGGTTACCTGCCTTTCTTGGGTTGGGCTGAAGAGGGCGTAGTAGAGGATTGTCCCGTCGAAATTCGTATGGTCGTTGAGTTGTGCGGTTGTGAAGTTTGTCCATGCCAGCATTGACTGCTTGATTGACGTTCCTTTTAGACTGGCGTGGCTAAGGTATGGTCCTTGTGTC
Organism: Acidimicrobiia bacterium; assembly: GCA_038904395.1. Lineage (GTDB taxonomy): Bacteria > Actinomycetota > Acidimicrobiia > UBA2766 > UBA2766 > JBCKKC01. Next base: position 8,372 of record JBCKKC010000057.1, read on the forward strand.
ATGGAACTATCGGGTTCGGTTATGCACTTGGGCCATCTCCATGAGGCGCTTACACAGTCAAGATTGGCATTGTCGAGGATTGCTCCTGATAGGTCAGTCCCCCGGATCAGTGTGTCTTTGAGGATTGCGCCGGTCAGGTTGACGTACTTGAGGTCTGCGTACGCTAGGTCCTTACCTGTGAGGTCTACACCTGCGAGATCGGTTCGCTTGCCTTGGTCATCAGTCGCTGCGCGTGTGGGATCGGCACTTAGAACGGCCCATGTCATGGATTTGATTTTGTTCAGGTTTTTGGCGCATTTTAGGGTGTTGTTGCCGGATAAGTTCGCGCTGTTCAGGGTTGCGCCTGTGAGCTCGGCTCCGTTCAGGTCGGTTGTTGCTAGCTTGGCATTTGTGAGGTCTGCGTCTCGGAGGTCAGCTCCGGCGAGGCTCGTGTTTGTGAAGTCCGCACCGTTGAGGTTTGTTTTCTCAAAGTCTGCATATATCAAATCGTCCCGGTTCGGAAAATTCTTGTCGGTTAGCTCTTTGGACGAGAAGCTCTTGGGATTCGGTGGTTGCGACGGCAGAGCCGGGCAGGTAGGTACTTCTGTTGGTGCTGCTTGAGACTGGGTTTTGGTCGAGGCTTTTTGGGTTGAGCAGGCCGAAACGCCGACTATTAAGAGCATCGAAATGGCAAGGATTGTGAGCCTACGCCCTTGGCTTGGCTTGGCTTGGCTTGGCTTGGCTTGGCTGCATGGGCTCCACCTTTTCGGCGACGGTTCTGTCGTTCTCGTTTCTCCTTCGGCAGCTGGATGCAGAAACTTTAGAAAGAAGTTGAATTTCTTCGGTGGGGCAGCGGCGGCGTAGGTTGAGTCCTACCAGGTGGAGTGTGCTTCATTTGCCGTGATAGGCGCGGTCGAGTTCAACGGAGAACTAGGTCATGGCGTCTCTGTTCGAGTACGGACAGATCCTAGGCTAACTCGAGTTAGCCTAACTGCACTTCGTCTAGCCGTGGGTCGAGGTTGGCGTCTTGGGCTTGTTGGACGTTGACGTTTTGGCAGTCTTGGGGGCGGGTTCCGTTGTGGTTGTAGCGGAGGCGGTTGGGTTGCCGCTGCAGTTGCTGCCTTCGGGGCGGTAAGAGGTGGCGTCGGTGTTGCGTTGCTCTTGGCCATCTGGCCAATGGACTATGCGAGTCAGGGTAACGTTTTGGCACTCACCGTTCCGCTTGACAAAGGGCCCCTCTTGAGTGACGGTGCGTCCGTCGCTGGTTCCCCAGATGCTGACGGATACGCTTGATTTATCGTATTGGGCCCAGATCATGACATTGCCGGGAGTGTTGTTTGTGAATGCTAAGTCGGGAGTGGGGTAGCTGAGAGTTGCCTCGCGGCCTTTCGGGTAGCGAGAGATGTAGATGCTGTGGGCCTTGTGCTCGTCGACTTGGATACCGGCGAAAAACAAGGCGTTGAACAGGGTGGTCGCGAACTGGCTGATACCGCCACCGGGCGACTGGGCCATCGCACCACTCTCGATTACAGGGGCGCTTACCCAGCCGTCACGTGAGCGGCGGGGGCCGAGCGTCTTGTTGACCGAGAATTGAGCACCCGGCATGACGGTTTTGCCTCTCAGGATGTCGGCGATTTTCTCAATGTTTTTCACGCGTTGCTGGTTTGGAGTGAACTTGGTCGTGAATTCGCCCAGTTTTGTAGAGATCTTGAGTGCCACTAGTTCTTGGGTGGTTACTGTCGGTTCGACTCGGCCCAACTCGGCAGCAGCATGCCGAGACCCGGGAACGGTTTCGGATAAAGCGGCGGTGAGGCGTTGCATGCTTGTTGGGGTGCAGCAGCCAACTCCGACTTGAGACGGCGTGATGCTCAGGGCGCTTTCGGGCGACACCGAGAAGGCAGCGTTCACGGCCGCGGTACCTGCGCTGGGCAATTTGGAACGGACAAATTCGGAGAGAGTTACTTGGTCGAAGCCGATGCGATAACCGCTGTCGTCTGATTGCGAAACGAGCAGTTTGGCAAGTTCATCTTTTGGAATATCGACTGAGTCTGTGCCAATTTGGAGGGCTAAAGGGCCCGAGAACCAGTTTGATGTTTTCGCGATCGCTGCCTTGGCATCATCGACGCTGTAACGTGGGGTCAAGTCTTTAGTAGGTAAGACAGTCCGTTGACGGTGCATGTTCAAGAGCTGGGATTTAATGAGTGGCAAAGCCGCATCAATGATGAGTCCGTAGCCGGGTTTGGGTGGTTCGATGGCCGGCTTAGCAGCGCCTTTCTTGTCGATCGAGAAGGTGACTTTGGGTTCAGCTAGCTCTTTGTGGCCAGCAAAGTTGAGGGTTGATAGGGTGGCGAGTGCTTGGGTTTTGTCGAAGTCCGATGGCCAATCAAGCGTGATACCAGATATTTTGCCCTGACCCCATTGCATGAACCGATTGACCACGTTCCCGGTTCGGCCAACTCGCAGCGCCGCGGCGAGAGCCCCTTCCTTGTTGATTGATAGGCCCACATCTGACGGAGTTAGCTCGGCGTTGTCTTGGCCGATTGTGACAGGGATCGGTGCGTTCTGGAGTTGGGTTGCCGTGGCATCGATCTTGGCTTGCGCCCGAGGCTTGGACAGGTTTGCCAAACTGATGTTGCCGAGGGCAACCCCGTCAATCACTCGATTGGCGTGGTTATCCATATCGACAAAGAAAAAGGCAATCGTGGCGCCTATGGCCATGGCGACAAGCACCCCTGCGGCCAGTAGCGACCAAAGTAATTTTCGGTGGCCACGTTTGCGAGCCTGGCGCGGGGCTGCGTACAAGGTTGGATCGGGGTCAGCGGCCATGTCTGGGCTTTGGTCGGTCACGTCGACAACAACCCGATTCCGATCCCGATTCCCACGGGTCAAGAAGTCAAATGGCATGAAGCGACGCCGGGCCGTGGTCTTGGCTGCTTTGGCTCCCGGTGGTGGGCGATGCTTGCCGCCCTTGGAATGGGTTTTGCCTATTGTCGCCATGTGCCCGCCCGGACTCTCGCTTGTGACTGAAGCTGAGCTTCTGACAGGGCTGTGTCAGAAATTGTTGACACATCAAAGGGATTCTTGATGATCAGTTCACAGTTGCGGTCTTGTAACTGTCCGAGATGTCCTTCGGGATCTTCATAGAAATGATTGGCCGAAAGCTCACGTCCGATTGAGGCAAGTCGTTCGGGCGACAAAGTGGTCCCACTCGTCGACGGATGTGCGGCCTGATCCAAGGTGATCGTGAAGATTGATAGTGTGCCATCACGATTGTCGACGACATCGATGAGGCGACTCTGTTGGCCAAAATCAACACAACTGGCCGTGTTGATTTCCCACAATCCGCCGCCCTTTTCCCAAGGGCTGGCGTGGCCCAAAATCATGTTGCGATGGGTGTGGCCGTTGACCCAGGCGATTACATTTGGGAAGCGCAGGAGCAGATCTTTCAATTCAGATCCCCTGTGCAGTTTCTCTGGTTTTCCATTATCCATTGCCGCCAGGTTGT
>JBCKKC010000058.1:0-11677 GCA_038904395.1 Acidimicrobiia bacterium
AGGTAGCGCAACGGGTATTATCTGCTGCCATGTCTGGTGGCGCTGATTTCGCGGAAATTTTTGCCGAAGATCACGAGTCAAATTCGACGAATCTTGAAGATGGCCGCATCGAAGAGTTCGTATCCGGACGTGAGCGCGGTGTGGGGATCCGGGTCCAGTCAGGCGACACGACAGGTTTTGCACACACCGCCGATTTGACTGAGGCGGGACTATTTGAAGCCGCTCGAGAAGCCGCAGCTGCTGCTAAGTCGAAACTTTCCGGTGTCGATATTCGGCCGCTGAACCGGGTCTCGCCCGTGCCGCACGCAATTGACATTCCGGTCGAGACCATCCCAAAAGCCCAAAAAGTGGCTCATCTGCTTGAGGCAAACGAGGCGGCCCGCTCGACCGCCCCAGAGATTGTCCAGGTCAGCGCCTGGTACAGCGATAGTACGCGCAGAATTTTTGTCGCCAACACTGAGGGAGTTCTCTCCAACGACGAAACCAGTCGTGTCCGCCTGGTCGTTCGAGCGGTTGCCCGCGGACAAGAGGGTTTGCAAACAGGCTTTGAAGGGCCCGCTCTCACCTCAGGCTGGGAATTCTTTGATTCGGTTGATCCCGCCGAAGTGGCACGAGAAGCGTCGCGGCGAGCGCTGGTGTTGCTAAAAGCCAAGCCAGCCCCCACAGGCAAGTGGCCCGTAGTGTTAAAGCGTGGCGCCGGTGGGGTCTTATTTCATGAGGCATGTGGTCACGGGTTAGAAGCCGACTTGATCGCCCGTGATGCTTCGGTTTTCAAGGGTCGTCTGGGCGAGCAAGTCGGCTCTTCTCTCGTGACCCTGGTGGATGACGGTGGTTTCGTGCGTGGCTGGGGCACATCGGGCATTGACGACGAGGGAACTCCGGTCCAGCGTAACGTCCTAATTGAGAACGGACTGTTGGTGGACTACATGTGGGACAGTCAACGGGCCCGCAAGTCTGGCAACGAGCTGCGGGGTAACGGGCGTCGAGAGACCTATCGTGACCTGCCAATGGTCAGAATGACGAACACTCTCCTGTTGCCGGGTGATGATGATCCCGACGAAATTGTGCGCCAAACGCCACGTGGAATCTATGTGGCGCACCTCGCCGGAGGTTCAGTTAACACCACGACCGGCGATTTTGTGTTTGGCATGAGCGAGGCGTACATGATTGAGAATGGCGAAATCACATATCCAATCCGTGGCGCCAACATGATGGGCAATGGGCCAGAAGTGTTGTGGCACATTGATGCTGTGGGCAACGATTTCGATACTTGGCCGGGGACTTGCGGCAAGGACGGCCAGGGAGTGCCGGTCACATCTGGCCAACCGACACTACGGGTGGCGCAGGTTTCTATCGGGGGAACAGGCACGTAACCGAACCGCCTTCGCAGGGCTGAAATTTTTAGGAGCGGGTGTATGAGTGATGTCGGAGGTTCGTCGGAACTGGCCCGAGTAGCCGAGGCGATTGTCGGTTTTGCCGAGCCCGGCGAGGCCGTCGAAGTTTATGTTTTGCGTCGTCGAGATGTCGATGTGCGCGTGTTGAATCACGAAATCGAATCGTTTTCGTCAGCAGAAGTTGCCGGAATTGGAGTCAGGGTTATTAGGGACCAACGCCAAGGATTTGCCTACGCCGGATTGTTGGGTGCGCAAGCAGGACGGGATGCACTGGCTCAGGCAAGAGACAACGCCCAATATGGCATGCCCGATGAAGCGCTCGGCCTAGTTCGCCCTCAAGACATCGATCGCGATGTCACGGCGCTTGATCTCACATCACCCACTTTTTCCGATCACAGCTCACAAGCCAAGATCGATCTGGCTCTAGCTCTCGAAAAACTCACGTTTGCTGCCGACCCTCGTATTCGCACCGTTGATTCTTGTGACTACGGTGACGCCCACATAGAAACTGCTATCGCCAACTCAAATGGAGTGACCGCAAACCAAACACGCACAATAGCGTCTATTGCCGTGGCCGCAATTGCGGATGAAAATGGCGAATCCCAAACCGGATTTGGCTACATGCTTGGGCGCGATATGGCTGATTTGAAGCCAGAAGATGCAGCCGCCGAAGCGTGCGCAAGGGCAGTGCGCCTGCTCGGTGGAACCGTTCCCAAATCACAGCGGGTTCCAATTGTTTTGGATGCGTTTGTTGCTCAATCGCTGCTGGGCGTTATCGGGCGCACTCTTGACGGAGAGTCAGTGATCAAAGGACGGAGCATCTTTGGTGAGTCTCTCGGGCGCCAAATTGCTTCCAAGGCAGTGACTCTCGTGGATGATCCATTAAACGCTAAGTCGTTTGGGGCTAGCAGCTTTGATGCAGAGGGTGTGCCAACCCGTCGTGTCAATCTGATCGTCGAGGGCGAATTGCGCGAGTTCGCACAAAATGTCTACACGGCTAGACGCATGGGTGCTGCCATGACAGGGTCGGCAATCAGAGGCGGTTATAAATCCACTCCCGGGGTTGGCATGCGTTCGATCGGTCTGCATCGTGGAGCTTCGTCTTTTGGTGAGCTTTTGGCCCAGGCGCAAGGTGGTGTGTTCATTCAAGGTGTTCAGGGTTTGCATTCGGGTGTCAATCACGTGTCCGGCGATTTTTCGGTCGGTGCTGAGGGCTGTTGGATCCGTAACGGAGAGCTAGCCCAGCCAATTCGTGGTGCCACTATTGCGTCGACCATCCAAGAAATGCTCGGCCAGATCGTCGATGTTGGTGCTGACGTGCGAATGCTCTCCACCGGACCGGCCGTCCCAGTTCTGATCGGCGAAATGACTCTAGGGGGCTCCTAACCTCCCCGTCATCCTGAGCCCTGGCGCCAGCCAGGGCGTGAGGATCCACAGTTCGGGACAATATCCGACAGAATGCAGGTAGTTGAGTGACATACACCACATTCACCACGGAAACGCGGTCACGGACTAGGTTGCCACGCTTCGCTCGTAATGACGGGGGTCGAGGGCGCAATGGTTTAGAATCTTCAATGGCCCCTATCACCCCAGCCAAAGGAGTTTCCCTCGGTGAGTCTTGAAAGTGACCGTGCCCAACCGTGGATGTTCCGCACTTACTCTGGTCATACATCTGCGCAAGCTTCGAACGAGCTATACAAGCGCAACATGGCCAAAGGCCAAACCGGATTGTCGGTGGCTTTCGATTTGCCCACCCAAACGGGGTATGACTCCGATTCGCCGATGGCTTTTGGTGAAGTAGGCAAGGTCGGGGTGCCGATCTGTTCGATTGCCGACATGCGCCAACTCTTTGATGGTATCCCTCTCGATCAGACGAACACGTCTATGACGATCAATGCCACGGCAGCTTGGTTGTTGGCCTTGTATGTGGCGGTTGCCCAAGAGCGAGGAACGGATCTTTCAACGTTGAGAGGCACAACACAAAACGATATTCAAAAGGAATATCTGTCTCGGGGCACCTTTATTTTTCCGCCAGCCGCCTCTCTGAGACTGACAGTTGACACGATCGCATACACGCTCACCAACATGTCCAAGTGGAATCCCGTCAACGTTTGCCCCTACCACTTGCAAGAGGCTGGCGCTACCCCCGAGCAAGAGCTCGCTTTTGGTCTGGCCATCGCGATCGCAATTCTTGACGCTGTCAAAGAGTCGGGTCAGGTTGGGCCCCAAGACTTCGACCGAGTGTGCGCCACGATCAGTTTCTTCAACGACTCGAGCATTCGCTTTGTTGAAGAGGTTTGCAAACAGCGGGCATTCGCACGTATGTGGGACCAGCTCCTGCTTGAGCGCTACGGGGTGCAAGACGCGAAGGCTCGGCGCTACCGTTACGGGGTCCAAGTGAATTCTCTGGGACTCACCGAGCAGCAGCCCGAGAACAACATCCAGCGAATCGTGCTCGAGATGCTTGGCGTGACTCTCTCCAAGGATGCCCGTGCTCGAGCGGTGCAACTGCCCACATGGAATGAAGCTTTGGGTCTGCCGCGCCCATGGGACCAACAATGGTCGTTGCGAATCCAGCAGGTTCTCGCCTACGAAACCGACCTTCTTGAATATGACGACATCTTCGATGGTTCTTACGTGATAGAAGACAAGACGCAAGCGCTGATGGCTGCGGCCCACGCTGAGCTTGACGAAATTGACTCAATGGGTGGCATGGTCGCCGCTATCGAGTCAGGCTACGCCAAGGGCAAGCTGGTGGAATCAAATGCTGCCCGGATGGCAGCCATTGAATCCGGCGAACGCACGGTCGTCGGAGTCAATAAGTTCACGGAGACTGAGACCAGCCTCCTGACACAGTACGACAGCGAGAAGATCTTGCGTATCGATGTTGAGGCTGAAGCAGCACAGATCGAACGTCTGTCAATTAATCGTGCATCTCGGAACGCTGACAGCGTCGAGGTTGCGCTGGAACATCTCATGGCAGCAGCCCAATCAGGCTCCAACATCATGCCTGCTTCGATCGAGGCTGCTCACGCTGGTGTGACAACAGGAGAATGGGCAGACACGTTGCGATCTGTGTTTGGAGAATATCGGGCTCCGACCGGACTAGCCCAGGCCCAGTCCCCCAATATCACTCTGGTCAGTCTTGACGCCGTGAGGGATAAAGTCAAGGCACTGTCGAATGAGTTGGGTCGGCCGCTCAAGCTTCTTATCGGCAAGCCCGGCCTCGATGGGCACTCTAGCGGTGCTGAACAGATCGCTATCCGAGCCCGCGACGCGGGTCTCGAAGTGGTCTACGAAGGGATTCGCCTGTCGCCCGCACAGATCGTTAATTCTGCACTTGAGGAATCAGTACACGCGATCGGATTGTCGATTTTGTCAGGCTCCCACCGAGAGCTGGTCCAAGAAGTGCTCAGGTTAATGAACAAGCACAACATAATGGATGTTCCTCTCATAGTTGGAGGCATCATTCCTGATTCCGACCGTGTTGAGCTAATCGCTCAGGGTGTCGGCGCAGTCTTTACTCCCAAGGACTTCGAAATAGATAAGATGATCGATGCTATCGTCCGCTTGATACGTGAGGCGAACGATGGCAGTCTGGTGTCTTCGCCTAATGACGACGTGGACGACCCAGGCGGTTCCGCCTAGCGAGAGTCCTCCTTTGGATACTTGCTGCGGGACTAGCTCGGGCCGTATTTAGTTTTCAAAGTGCTGGAGTAAGAGCTCTTGACAATTTTCGAAGCGATAATCCTTGGCGCTGTACAGGGCTTGACTGAGTTCATTCCAGTGTCTTCGTCAGGCCACTTGGTGCTGGTTCCTTGGCTATTTCAATGGCACTCGGTAACACCCGATGTTGCCAAAACCTTTGACGTTTCCCTGCACGTGGGCACTTTTGCCGCCCTAATTATCTATTTTCGGGCCACGCTGGTTGACCTGGTTAGAGCTACAGTTGAATTGTTAAAGCGCCGGACGATTGACACCTTCGATCAACGACTCGTTTTGCTAATTGTCGTGGCGAGTGTGCCTGCTGCTTTGGTCGGATTCATTTTTGAAGGTCTGATCGTTAAGTACCTCGATTCTGCCCTGGTAATTGCCTGCACTTTGAGCTTGTTTGGCATAATCATGTTTGTGGTTGATCGCTTCTCACGGACGGATCGTCCCATGGAATCGCTGAATTTTCGGGACGCCATCTTCATTGGGTCTGCCCAGGCCATCGCCTTGGCGCCAGGCACCTCTCGCTCGGGAGTCACGCTGACGGCAGGCATCTTGCGGGGTCTCACGAGGGAAGCTGCGGTCCGATTTTCTTTTCTCATGTCGGTGCCCATCATTGGTGGAACTTGTGCTTACAAACTGGCTGGCTTGGCGGCCGATGGACTGCCTCCTGGTCTAGGGCCCGTGCCATTCGTGGTCGGTATCCTGGTTTCTTTTGTGACGGGGTATGCTGCGATTGCCTGGCTGCTCAGATACTTGCAAAAAGGCACGCTGCTCCCTTTTGTGATCTACAGACTTGTGCTTTCGGCACTGATCTTTACTCTCATCATTTCGGGCGTGCGACCTCCGCACTAAGTCCAGCCCCTCCCGCCATGATTGCGAACGGAGCGTGGCAACACGGTGTTCCCAAACGAATGGTGTTAGCCATCGGCATGGAAATCAGCCGTTGTGGCTGGCAGTAGCGGCAGCGAGGCCGTAGATCCTTGATTGTCATCATTGCGCGGGGCGATGCTAATCGAGAGATCGCTGTACGACTTGGCGTAGTCGACCTTGGCGGTGTCTTCGGGTGTGAGCGCCAGAGCAACAGCTGGCTTACCACTGGTTGTGGCGTCGGAACAAATTGCTAGGACCTTGGCTCGTCGGACTAGCCGGATCGATTGTGTTGCTTGGGGCGCCAGCTCGGGTGGCAGCGTCGCCGAGATATCTACAAAGTCACCCGGCGATACGAACTTGGCAGAACTGGTGTTAATCACAATTGCCCGCCGGCCAGCATCGACGCTGACGTGATTGCATTTGCCCGATTCCTGGCTGGCTGTGCCGGCCTCGCCTGCTTGGGCTTGTTCTGAACCCACGCTAGGTTGGGCTCCCCAGCCAACTGTGCCCTGCAGTTGCGGTGAGGCGGGCTTGGCGGAGCGTTCTCTGCCTGAAGCTTGGGAAGCGATGAGCAGAGTTGACAAGGCCAGCAAGGCCGTGATGACAGTGGGAATAACCCAGCGGCGCCTCTGGATGGATGGCTTGCTGGGACGGAAACCTGGTTTGGGATGTAGTCGATGAAAGATTCGTAGAGAAGGCACGAGCGACCCACTTTTGGAGGCGGACATCATTAATTGTTAGCGCCGTCAAAGGACGCCCAGGGAAGTGAGGCACAATTCGTGCGATTTTAGGGGGAAGTTGATTGTTGCCGATGGCTGGCAACTGATGGCCCGTACGTTAACTCGTTTGGGTCAGAGATGCAATGGCTTTTAAGCTGATTTTTCGCTTTGTCCGGTCGATTCCGGCTTTGACGTGGACTTGTTGTCAGATTTAGTCGATGTGGACGTCGTTTCCTTCGAGCCTGAGTCTTCGCTGGGAGCCTTGCCACGGCTATCAGTCTTGTAGAAGCCAGACCCTTTGAGCACAATACCCACCGGATGGAAAACCTTGCGTAAAGGCCCATCGCAGCTGGAACATTTTGTCGGTGGCTCGTCATTAAATCCGTGGACAATGTCGATGTGCTTGCCACAACTCTGGCAGGCATATTCATAAAGGGGCATCAGTGACCTCTATCTCGTAGCAAGAGCTCTGGAAAAACTATCAAAAAATGAGAGGACCTAATTTTAGATGACATGAGAAGGGATTTCTGATCGGTGGTCCAGTAGCTGCCAGACCAAAGCCCTGACTAACCGTCTTCGCGTTGACGGCTCTGGCGTGTAAGCTATGCGCGAGCATTGTCAGCGGTGCAACCTAGACGTAAGGGAATTGTGTGGCATGGAAAAGGTGATTCGCAAGAGCGGTCGGTACTCATTGATCGCTATGTTTTCTCTGTTACTTGTTTTTGCTGCGTCCGGGTGTATCAATGGAAAGCTAAATACAAAGCCGAAATCCAAGGGCTCTCCTTCGCTGTCGCCTAGCGCCGAGGCTTCGCCGAGCGCGAGTGGAAGTTCCGAGTTCGGTAAGTCAGGCAGCAGCCAAGGGGCGGCGGGCACGGTCCAACAGGGAAAATTGCCTGACAACTTTCCTAAGGACATTCCATTGCCGCCAGGAGCCAAAATAGACAGTTCGGGGAGCATTTCCGGCGGCTCTGACCTCACTGTGCTGTTTTCGACAGACCAAAGTGTTGCCGACGCCATCCAGTTTTATAAGACCCAATTGACACAGCAGGGGTGGCAAGTTAACGACTCCTTTTCTGCTACCGCGAGCGGCGGCTTGCTATTGGCTAAGAAGAACGCTCAAGCACTGTCGGTGGCTGTATCGTCGACAGCAGGTAAAACAGATGTCCTTCTCACCTTGGCGCCCGAAAATGCCGCCAATCTTCCGCCGGGCGGTGTTCCCCAATTCGGCAACGACTAGCACTCGAATTTGAGGAAGTGGGCATGACAGTGGTGGATCCCCTGGACTATCGCACCGTAATTGGGGGATTCGCCACTGGTGTCACAGTCATCACGGCAACCCATCGTGACGAACCATTCGGTATGACCGCTAATTCCGTTACGTCCGTTTCGCTAGAACCAACCCTGCTCCTGGTGTGTTTCATCCGGGGCTCTCAGACTGGCATTGCTGTCAAAGAAGCGGGTCGCTTCGGAGTCAATATTCTCAGTGCCAACCAACAAGCTTTGGCTGAGCATTTCGCAATCACAACAGGCGGCTTCGGTGACATCGGTTACTCTGCTAGCAGCGACGAGATTCCAGTCCTAAGCGGGACGTTGGGCGCTATTGGCTGTCGTGTTCGGGAAGTGATCGACGGCGGTGACCACGAGATAATTCTCGGTGAAGTCCAGTGGTGTCACTCTGGCGCAGGTGAACCCCTCTTGTTCTTCCGCGGTCGCTATTTCGAGGGGGGGCGGATCCCCTAGATGCCGAATATCTCGGCGGCATGCTTGAGTGCCGCGATCATCACATCGACGTCGGCGGAAGTGTTGTACAGATAGAACGATGCTCGCGCTGTTGCTGCAGTGTCGAGTGTTTGCATGAGAGGCTTGGCGCAGTGGTGCCCGGCGCGAATGGCGACGCCTTGAGCATCCAGTATTGTAGCGATGTCGTGAGCATGAATGTCGCCGAGTTCAAAGCTGATCAGGCCGCTGCGATCCTGGGCATTGGTCGGGCCAAAAATGCGGATCTTGTCACCGAAAGCCTCGGAAAGGCTGGTGAAGGCATAGTTGACGAGCCCGACTTCGTGGGCGCGGATCGCATCCATGCCCAGGTTGTTGAGGTAGTCAATCGCGGCCGCTAAGCCGACAACCTCGGCGATCGGCATCGTACCGGCCTCAAACTTCCACGGCACGTCATTTGGTTCGAAGCCCTCGAATGTTACGTTCTTGATCATTTCGCCGCCGCCGAGAAACGGGGGCATTGATTCCAGCAAGTCTTGTCGTCCCCATAGAACTCCGATGCCGGTTGGGCCACACATCTTGTGTCCGGTGAAGGCCAGAAAGTCGCAGCCGATTTGTTGCACATCGGTGGACAGGTGGGGGACGGATTGGGATGCATCTACAACCGAGAGCACGCCATGTTTTTTGGCAAGTCGGCACAGATCTTCAATCGGAGTTATGGTGCCCAGAACGTTAGACACGGCCGTGCAGCCAAGAACTTTAGCCCCGGGGATCATCCGTTCCGCGGCCTCCATGTCGATTTGGCCATCGTCGGTGATTGGTAGCCATTCGACTGTTGCGCCCGTCCGGCTGGCGATCATGAACCAAGGAACGATGTTGGCATGGTGTTCCATGGTTGAAAGAAGTATGCGGTCATTGGCCTTAAGATTTTGGCCGCCCCATGCCAGAGCAACCAGGTTGAGTGCCTCGGTGGCATTCTTGGTGAAGACAATTTCGCTAGACGATGGTGACCCGATGAACTGGGCGACCTTGGCACGACCACCTTCGTAAGCGGCGGTGGCCTCTTCACCGAGTGTGTGAGCACCCCGATGCACGTTGGCATGGGTCGTGCGATAGTAAGTATCCATCGCATCAATGACCTGGGCAGGCCTCTGGCTTGAAGCGGCAGAATCAAGATAGACCAAACGATGGCCATGCACCTGGCGAGACAGTATCGGAAAGTCGCTTTGCACCTTGTCAGCGAATGCATCTAGCTCTGTTGTTTCATCGTTGAGAGTGTCCACGTGATTCCTCATCTGTCTTCACTTCATGTCTAGTGTTTGGAAAGACTCGAATCCTTGGGAGTCGAGTCTTTCGCTCAGCTCGGCATCTCCCGAGGCCACGATGCGTCCATCGACGAGAACGTGCACCTTGTCGGGCCGCAGATAGTCCAGTATTCGCTGGTAATGCGTGATGATAACGCTGGCCATCTCGGGACGCTGGGTCTGTATCTTCTCAATACCGTGCGAAACGATGCGCAAGGCGTCGATGTCAAGTCCGGAGTCGGTCTCGTCGAGAATTGCCACATCGGGATCCAACAAGGCCATTTGCAAGATCTCGTTGCGCTTTTTTTCGCCACCCGAGTATCCGGTGTTGAGGTGACGATTGGCAAATTCTTGTTTCATCTCGAGGAGTTGCATCGCTTCGATCATCCCCATGCGGACCTCCAAAAGAGAAAGGTCGAAACCTTTGCGCCTGCTCATTGCGGTCTGCATGAAGTTGAGAACCTTGACGCCAGGTATTTCTTGGGGGTATTGAAAGCCGAGGAAGAGTCCGTCGCGAGCTCGCTCATCGGGCGCAAGAGCTGTGATGTCGTTGCCCTTGTATTTGATGGAACCACTAGTGACTTTGTAGGCAGGATTGCCGAGCAGCACGTTTGCCAAAGTCGATTTGCCAGAACCGTTCGGTCCCATCAGTGCATGTACTTCGCCGGGGTAGACCGCTAGGTCCACGCCTTTGAGGATTTCGATGCCAGCCACGCTGGCGTGCAGATTTTCGATCTCAAAGACGGGTGATTTGTCAGTCATGGTGTGTGCTTGCTCGAGTGGGGGTTGTCGGAGTTAACCGTTCACGTCTCACCGCCGTCATTGCGAGGAGCCCGCTCTGGGGCGACGTGGCAACCTAGTCCGTGACCTGCGTCTTCAGGGCGTGAGTCACGGACTAGGTTGCTTCGCTCCGCTCGCAATGACGAATGGGGCGCTGCAAGCTTGAATTTTACACGCTTTACTTGTGGAAAATTCTGTGGTCGCTCTGGTTGGGCGACACGGGAGACCATGGAGACCAAGGAGCTGGCCCGTGTGCGGGCTCCAGGAGCTCGTTGATTCCCTCACCACCTGCTTCAAGCGCTGCGAGGTCTTCCATGCTACCCACCATGGTTGCCTCGCTGCCATAGCGACTGCGTTGGCGTACTTCTAAGCGTCGGGCAATGCGTGACAAGATCCAGTTGACGACAAAGAAAATCAAGCCGACAACTATGTACGTCTGTAGAGGATTACCCGCGAAAGCTTGAAGCGCTCGACCCTTGCGAGTTATCTCAAGCACGGCGATGACATATAGCAGTGACGTGTCTTTCACGAGTGTGATGAGCTGGCTGACGAGTGCTGGAACCATGCGGCGTAGTGCTTGTGGCAACAGGACCCAACGCATCGTTTGCCAGACCGACAATCCGAGAGCGGACGCTGCTTCTCTTTGGCCACGGGAAATTGACAGAATCCCAGACCGGACAATCTCCGCGAGGACGGCTGAGTAGTAGAGGAACAAACCAACGATTCCGTAATACAGAACCGGAGCATCCCAGCCTGTGTACCGAGGAAAGAACACCGCCGAAAAGAGGATCAGATATATCAACGGCAATGACCGGAAGATTTCGATCCAGGCGACGCAGGGCCAGCGGAGCAGTCGGGCGTGTGCCGACCTGCCGAGGCCGAGGATAATTCCCACGGCTTGGCTGCTTCACCATCAGCAAGCAAAAACAGCCTCTCGGCTTGCCAAAGTTTCTGCCACTCTTCTACCGTCATATTCGCCTTGTCGAGGTTATGACGTTTCTTCAACAAGCCACGGCCACCACGCACAATCCGCACATGACCAGACTCAATCAACCCGTCAACCTCGACAAGCTCAGCTTTAAGATGAGCCAGACGTTGTTGCTTAGCCCACCGCTCGCTCTGGCTGCGATATCCTCGCCACTTGCCAACTTTGCCGCCAACAGGGACAGCTAGACGTTTC
>JBCKKC010000059.1:0-11662 GCA_038904395.1 Acidimicrobiia bacterium
GTTGGATTCTGTCGTCGACGATCGTGAGGCTGTGATCATTACAAGGGCTGGTCATGATCCTGTGGTTGTCTTGGCGCTGGACGACTACGAGTCATTGAAAGAAACCGCCTACCTGCTTAGGAGCCCGGAGAACGCTTGCAGACTGTTGTCATCGATCGACCGACTTGAAGCCGGGAAAGGTATCCAAGAGGACCTTGTCGAATGATCCTGGTCTGGGACAAACAAGCCTGGGATGACTATCTCTACTGGCAAGCGCAAGATCGAAAGGTCCTCAAACGCATTAATTCATTGATTAAAGACATCAGTCGCCACAGCAACGAGGGAATCGGAAAGCCGGAGCCGCTCAAGCATGGCTTTCAAGGCTATTGGTCTCGCAGAATCACCGATGAACACCGCCTTGTTTACAAAATCGTCAACGACGAGATCCGTATCGCTGCGTGCAGGTACCACTACTCGGACTAGCCGCGAGTTGAGCGAGAGACTGCCCGGAACTCAGATCAGCGGGAGCGGTACCACCGGGTGGTCCGATAGAATGCCAGCGATGGGACAGCAGAGTTTCGCACGGCGGCTAAATCGGTTAGCTGAACTTGTTTTGGGCTTCAGCCTGATTTGCCTTGTCCTGGTTTCGTGTGGATCGTCGCGAACTGTCACTCCGTCGGCCAAGCCCTCGCCTTTTGCAGCTACGACTCAGCGGCCCTCATCTTCTGCTGGGACGACACACCTGGAACAAGTTTGGGACGGCCTCGACAAGCCTGTTCAGCTGGTAGCACCCGTGCATGATGATCGCATCTTTATTGTGCAGCAGACAGGATTGATAAGGGTGGCGCCCCGTTTGGGGGCCCCGCTTGAGTCAAAGCCATATCTGGACTTCACCAAAGAAATCACGACTCAGGGAACTGAGCAGGGGCTGTTGGGGCTAGCTTTCAGCCCAAGGTTTAGTAACGATGGCAAGTTGTATGTCAATTTTACAAACCGTGAAGGCAACACGCGTGTCTTGGAACTCGCTGTTGATCCTGAACCCGGACTGACCGACGTGACGGTCCGGGAGCGTCGTACATTAATTGAAATTGACCAGCCAGCGCCCATCCACAACGGCGGCAACCTAGCATTGGGTCCAGATGGTTTGCTGTACGTGGGTATGGGTGACGGAGGCGGCAGCAGCCAAGTTGCTCAGAATAGGTCTTCATTGTTGGGGAAGATGTTGCGTATCGACGTTTCGCAGCAGAAGCCTGAGCCCGAAATTTGGGCAATAGGATTACGAAATCCGTGGAGATACAGTTTCGATAGCAAAACGTCTGATATTTGGATCGGTGATCCTGGCCACAACACTGTCGACGAGATCGACCGAGCGAACATTTCTGTGAAGGAACCGAACTTTGGTTGGCCCAAATTCGAAGGCAACAGGCCCAATGAAGATGTGGAACTTGGCGACGGTGTGCTTATGAACCCCGTTGCGACATATGGGCCAGATGAAGGCTGCGCTGTGATCGGAGGGTTTGTCTATCGAGGCCCAACCGACCCGGGTGAGCCTGTGTTGGCCGACTTGCTAGGTCAATATATCTATGGCGACTATTGCACTGGCAACATTTGGATCCTCAATGCCGACAGGCCCAGCAAACCCGAAAAGATTAACGCCAAATTGAAGGCTAAGGGACTCTCTATAAGTTCATTTGGAGTCGACGCTAAGAACCGCCTCTATGTTCTCGACTATTCCGGCCGAGTCTTTCGGTTCGTCTCCTCTGATGGTTGAGTATGCAATTCAGGGCAGGTAAAATAGCAGTTTTCCGCTCGCTCCGCTTTCAATGTGCCGCCCTATAGACTGCCAATATCCCGCAAAGCTGGTGCTCTGACTTCCACTGAAGCCCCTGTTCGCCGCCAGAAGAATCTGCGGTCATTCTCCTTCGTAGAGTCGGTCGAGGTCTACGAGTAGGATGTCGTGGTCATGTTTGGCTGACTGGGTGAGTTCGGTGTTGAAGCCGCTGCGGCCGAAGATGGCAAGTTTCGCGTTGGCTGCATCAATTCCACGGGCAACAAACAGAGAACGGATATGTTGGAGGCGCTCGAGATCGGCAGCTGACCTGGGCTTGTTAGAGCTCTTTGCTTCACCCAAGACCAGGACTCGTGAGCGGCTCTCGTCGGCCTGGTCGGCGGCGAGCCCGATGATGTCGACTTGGTGTTGTGCTTTGCCTGTCGGGTCATTGAGCGTGGTTGATCCTACCTGGCCAATGTGTTCCCCCCACTGGGCTGGGCTGGCGAAGTCTCGTGTCCAGATTCGGGCAAGTTCTTCAAAGTGAGGCCCGAGGATCTTTTGCGAGAATCCGGGTTGAGCCGCTGCCCATGCTTGCTCTTGACGGTGGCGCTCTAGCATGGCAATGCGTGGATCCATCACTACCTCATAGAACTTCACTAGTGGGTCGGTGAGGACGTAATTTGGCCTGCGCTGGTGCAACAGGTCGTCTTCCTTCTTGATGAAGCCCAGTTTTTGGAGTGTTCCGAGTGGGTAGTTGATGCTTGTCACTGGTCTTGCCAGGCGTGAAGCAATCTGAGATGGCTTGCTTGCGCCGTGGGCAATAGCCCACAGGATCGATCGGTAGATGCCAATTTCTGTGAGCCGCGGATAGGTATCAAGCAGGTGATCGATTTCGTTGAAAAATGGGTTGGTTGGATCGAGCACAGTTTCTTGTACCCACGTGTCTAGTTCTTCGGGTGTTTGCGGACTTGCTATCGAGGCGAAGTCCCTATAGCCAGGTGTGCCACCCACGATTGCGTTTGAGCGGAAGGCGATTTCGTGATTTTTGATGTTCCAATATCGGGCTGATTCTCGATAGTCAAAAGGCCGTATCAATAGGTTGAGGCGTGCCCGTCCGCGCAACGGCTTTGCTCCGCCAAGCAGGTCAGACATTATTGACAGAGCGGAGCCGCAAAGAATCAAGCGGCTCTTTTTTGCTTGACCCATCCTGCGTTCGTCGTAGAGCATTTGTATGACAGAGGGAACTTCTGTGCTGTGGCTGAGGATGTTAGGGAACTCGTCAATGACAATTAGTGGTGGAGCAAGCTCGTCAACAAGGAACCGCAACGCGCTCGTCCAATCTTGGAATGAGTAGGTGAGTGTCTTGTTTTCGAACTCGGCAATTGTGGCGGAGAGTCGATCGAGTGCGAGCCGACTCTCTTCCTCTGCAGCCATGTAGTAGAAGCCACCGACCTGCTCTGATAGGTAGCGAAGAAGGTAGCTCTTTCCTTGCCTGCGCCTGCCGTAGACCACCCCAATGTGTAATCCCTTGGATGTATCTTCGACAAACCTTGTTAGGCTGGCCCACTCTGTTTCTCGATCAAATACCTCGGCCGGTTTCTTCAAGTCCATGTTGAACAATATAGTAGTCGAGTTAATATAACCCCGCTACGTATAGGGCGGAGATTCTGATTCTAGCCTGGCCTATCTTTGGTGGCGCGAACTCCTCGAGCGACCGAACCTCATCTCATCCCCACATTGTTGGCGGCCAAAGGCCACTAGGGTAGGTATATGTCACTTAGAACCGATCGCGTGGGCGAAGCAGTAAGAGAAATTTTGGCCGTTGAGCTGTTGCAGCTGAAGGACCCCGGGCTAGGGTTTGTATCTATCACTGATGTGCGAGTCACTGGTGATTTGCGCAGCGCTACCGTTTATTTTTCTGTGTTAGATCCTGCCGATTCCGAAGCAATTGCCAACACTGAAGCTGCCTTGAACCGGGCTCGTATCCGGCTCCAATCCAAGATTGCCGACAGGCTGCACACTAAACGGACACCCAGGTTGCGGTTTGAACCCGACGCTGGTGTGCTTGGTGGCGAACGTCTCGACGCTCTCTTGCGCAACCTCGATGACAGCGAATCCAAGTAGCGACATGGCGAAATCTTCAGATCCGCTAACTCACAGCACGCTTGACCCTGGCCTGTTTGCCGAAGCTGTCCAGATTATCCGGGGCGCAAAGTCGATCGGCCTGGCCTGTCACGTCAATCCCGACGGTGATGCTCTTGGCTCGATGCTGGGTATGTATTGGGCGCTTATGGCCGACGGTATTGGCGAGCGGGTTCCGATCCATCTGTCGTTTCCGGCCCCATTGGTGGCGAATGGGGGACTGCGGTATCTGCCAGGACTTGATGTGTGTGAGTTGCCCGGCGACTTCCCCAAGAACCTAGATGTCGCCATGACATTCGATGCCGCTTCACCTGACCGTCTCGCCGAGTTAGAGCCCCGCATTCTTGCTGCCCAGCAAGTGATCGTTGTTGACCACCATGTCACGAACCCGGGTTTCGGCACGCTCAACCTGATTGATCCGAAGGCTGCCGCCACGGGTGTGGTCGTGGCTCGATTGATCGAGGCCCTCGGGGTGGACTTTGCCCCCGACATGGCAACGTGTGTGTACACAGCGCTAGTCCATGACACAGGCAGCTTTCAGTATCCAAATACGACCGCTCATGATTTCGATTTGGCAGGCAAGCTTGTGCGGGCCGGGGCCGATATGGCTATGGTTGCCAAGAATATGCAGCGCGAAATGCCGCTGAGCTATATCGAATTTTGCGCCGAAAAGTTGGCGGACGTGAAGCTCGACGAAGAATCTGGTCTCGTCAGTTTGTTCGTCACCAAGGATGATCTGACTCGCCATGGACTCGATTTTGAAGCGGCCGAGGGCCTCTTGTACATGTTGCGGCGGGTGAAGGAAGCCCGGGTTGCGTGTCTGATCAAAGAGCGTGAGTACGGACACGAATCTGGCCAGCACCATGCCCACAAGAAGGGTGTCAAGGTCAGTCTGCGGAGTCGGGGCGACATCGATGTCGCCGCGATTGCCGGTCAATTGGGCGGCGGTGGCCACAAGGCAGCAGCAGGTTTTAGTGCCAAGTCGGCCGATGAAGTCTTGTCTGCATTGAAGTCCTTGCTCGGAGCCGCTGAGTCCAGTGACGAGACTCAAGAAGGCACGTCGTGAGTCGGCGGGGAGGCAGAGGTCGAGGTGGCGACGACCCGAATCTGGCTGGCCTCCTGCTCATAGACAAGCCATCTGGATGGACAAGTCACGATGTTGTCGCCCGCTGTCGCAGTCTTTTGAAGGTCCGTAGAATTGGCCACTCAGGCACGCTGGACCCGTCAGCGACCGGACTCTTGCTTATCGGGGTGGGATGGCTCACGCGCGTTCTTCGTTTCACGAACGTGTTGCCCAAGACCTATCGGGGTGAAATTGTTTTTGGAACCGAAACGTCAACGATGGATGCCGAAGGCGAGGTGATCGATTCCGCTGTGATGGACATTGAGCCGGCGGATATTGAGAAGGCTTTGGGCGGATTCGTCGGTGACATCGACCAGATCCCGCCGATGGTCTCTGCGATCAAGGTTGGGGGAGAGGCTCTTCACGTTAAGGCTAGAAGAGGCGAAGAGATCGAGCGTGAGCCGCGACCAGTGAGCGTGTATGAGTTCCGCTTGCTGAAGTTCGCCGACAACATTGCCACTGTCGAGGTCAAGTGCTCGGCCGGCACCTATGTGCGTGTGTTGGCCCACGATCTCGGAATCGCTCTGGGCGGATGCGCCCACCTGCGGAACTTGCGACGCATCCGAATCGGCCCTCACGATGTTGAAAATGCAATCAGCCTTGAAGACCTTGAGAAGCGAGGAACCTCGGCCCTATTGCCGCCAGCGAATGCAATTGCCGGTTTACCAGCGCTAACATTGTCGGCGGCCCAGGCCGAACTTGTGGCCACCGGCAGGCCCCTTGCCCCGGATGAAATGCCTCCCGATTTGGATGGACAGACGGTCGATACACCATTCGGAGTGTTGGGCCCGGAAGGTCAACTGATCGGCATCTACCAGGCCACCGAGGCCGGCCGCCCTGCCAAGCCACTTTGTGTGGCTCCGAATGCTGGCGCCGACCACCAAGCAGAGCATAACGTATGAAAACTTCATCCCTCCTAGCCAGGAGTATCGTTACCAGGTCATCGTCATTGCGAGCCCTGGGCTTTGGCAGGGCGAAGCAATCCAGGCTTTACTGTGCTGCGAGCGCAGCGAGCAATTCAAAACGGTTCGAATCTACGGGTGGACCTGCGGCTTCGCCACAGATGGATCCTCACGCCCTGGCTGGCGCCAGGGCTCAGGATGACGGAGGGGGCTGCATTGAGACGGATCGGCTGGCGCCTCCCTCAGGATGACGGGGGTCGTATGAAAACTATTGAGCAGCTTGAGGATTGTCCTCGTCCAGCATCTGGAACCGTCGTTTCGGTGGGAAATTTTGATGGCGTGCATAAGGGTCACCAAGCCGTGATTGCATCGATGCTGCAGCGGGCCCAAGGCCTCGATCCCGCCGCAGCCACGGCCGTGGTCACATTCGAGCCGCATACGATGGAAGTGCTCCAGCCAAACAGCGCGCCCGAACGGCTCACAGCCCCGGAACGTAAGTTAGAACTGCTCGCGCTAGCCGGTCTTGATCTGGTCCTCGTGGTGGACTTTGATGCCCAGCGTGTCGCACAAAGCGCCGAGAGTTTCGTTCAAGAGATTCTGGTTGATTGCTTGAATGCTAAGTTGGTCATGGTTGGTACTAATTTCCGTTTCGGGCACAAGGCCCAAGGTGATGTTGCCCTGCTTGAGTCGCTCGGCAAGGAGGCTGGCTTTGCAGTTGAGCCGGTCACCATGATCGAGGGCCCCGAAGGAATTTTTTCATCTACAGCCGTGCGAGAGGCAGTGCGCACAGGCGATATGACTCGAGCGGCGCAATTGCTCGGGAGACCCCACGATGTGCGAGGTGAGGTAGTTGCGGGGCACGGGCGTGGTAAGGACCTAGGATTTCCGACCGCCAACATTGCCTACGCCGATAATGCTTGCGTGCCGCCCGAAGGGGTGTATGCCAGCAGGGCAAGACTCGATGGGGTGTGGTTGCCGGCCGTTACGAGCGTTGGTACGCGACCTCAGTTCGATCCGGGCGCAACTGAGCTTGTGATCGAGCCCCACCTGCTGGACTTTTCTGGCGACATCTATGGCAAGATCATTGATGTTGGTTTTGTCCAGCGGTTGCGAGGTCAACAGACTTTCGCAACTGTTGACGATCTAGTCGCCCAAATGAACGTCGACAAAGAATCGGCCCGTCAGGTTCTCCGCTCGCAATGACGGAAACGGTATTTGAACCTAGCCCCCTAATGTGTGCTAGGTTTTCAACAATAACAAGATATACATGACTGACTGATGCGAGGAACATCTTTGCCTGCCAAGCAAGCAACCATTAAAGAGCACAAGCTACACGATACTGATACTGGCAGTTCAGAAGTGCAAATAGCGCTACTGACCGAGCGGATCAATCACCTAACTGAGCACTTGCGAGTGAATAAGAAGGACCACCACACACGTCGTGGCCTTTTGATGCTTGTCGGCCGCCGTCGCCGCTTACTTGATTACTTGAAAGCGAATGACGTTGAGCGGTATCGAGCGATTCGTGACAAGCTTGGGCTTCGTCGTTAACAAAACATCGGCAGCTAAATAGAGGCTGCCATACTGCCGGATCAAAGATCCTTGTCGACCTCCGTTTACAAACTAATCAGGACTACGGTCCTGTCCGGGGTGGCTAACGTTCTACTCGGTGAACCCATTTCTCTAGGCTGTTTCCAGCTGCGATCACGACCAGGCTTGAACTGGTCACTCAATGCAGAGGGCGTCTAGGGTGGATTCCGCCGCAGCCACAGGATTTTTGAGTTAGTTGAAACGTTGATGAGGCGGCAAGATCGGCACTGGCATGTATCACATAACGTGAAAGAAGATTAAAGAGGAATGATGAAACAAGTAAAAGAAGTGACCGGAAAGGTCCAGGGTGGGGAGTGGAAATTTGAGACGGGGCGTCTAGCTGGCCAAGCAGACGGTGCAGTCGTTGTCACACTCGGTGAAACCCAAGTACTAGCAACTGCGACAGCAAGTCGGAGTGTGCGTGCGGGGCAAGATTTCTTCCCGCTAACAGTTGATATTGAAGAAAAGATGTATGCCGTAGGAAAGATCCCCGGATCTTTCTTTCGCCGCGAAGGTCGAGCATCAGAGCAGGCCATCTTGCTATGCCGCCTAATTGACCGGCCGTTACGCCCAGCTTTCCCCGACGGATTCCGCAACGAAGTCCACGTCATAGGAACTGTTTTCTCAGCCGACCACACTAACCCGCACGATGTAGTAACCCTGAACGCGGCCTCTTGCGCGCTCATGCTTTCGGGAATTCCCTTTGACGGCCCGATCGGCGCTGTTCGTATGGGTCTATGCAACGGTGAGTGGATTGCTAATCCCACGTTTGAACAACTCGAAGAGTGCGTGTTCGATCTCGTTGTTGCCGGTCGTCGCAGTGACAAAGGCGAAATCGACATCATGATGGTCGAGGCGGGAGCAACCGACAAGGCATGGCAGTTGATCGAAGATGGCCAGCCGGCTCCGACTGAGGAAGCCATTGTTGCAGCCCTCGAAGGTGCCAAGCCTGGCATTAGCGAGCTCATCGACTTGCAAATGAACTTGCGTGAACAAGTCGAAGTCACCCCAATCGAGTTCGAGCTCCATTCAGACTACAGCGATGATGTTCTGACCAAGGTGACCGCCGCGGCATCCAAGCGCATGTCAGAAATTATCCAAATTGCCGACAAGCGGAGTCGTTCCGAGGCAAGCTCTCTACTAGCCGCCGAACTGGTCGCAACCCTCTCCGAAGAGCTACCCGAGGCGCAAGGCCAAATCGTGGCCGCATTGCGCAAGCTCGAGAAGCAGCTTGTACGTGAGCGCATTGTCAAAGAAGGCAAGCGTATCGACGGCCGTACCACGACCGACTTGCGTGAGCTCACTGCCGAAGTGGGGCTTATCCCCAGGGTGCATGGGTCCGGAATTTTCCAGCGGGGTGAAACCCAGGTCCTCAACGTTGCCACTCTCGGCATGTTGCGTATGGCCCAAATGATCGACACGATCAGCCCTGGTGACACCAAGCGTTACATGCACAACTACAACATGCCCCCTTACTCAACTGGTGAAACCGGTTTTATGAGAGGGCCCAAGCGTCGGGAAATCGGCCACGGTGCCCTAGCTGAGCGGGCTGTTCAGGTTGTTCTTCCGTCCGCGGAAGAATTCCCATACGCTCTGCGCCTCGTCTCTGAGGCTTTGAGCTCTAACGGTTCCACTTCTATGGCTGCTGTTTGTGCGTCATCGTTGTCGCTCATGGATGCTGGCGTACCAATTAAGGCGGCCGTTGGCGGTATCGCTATGGGCCTCGTTTACGAGGACGGCGAGTTCGTCACCCTTACCGACATTCTTGGCGCAGAAGATGCCTTCGGCGACATGGACTTCAAAGTTGCTGGCACGAGCGAGTTCATCACGGCTCTCCAGCTTGACACCAAGATTCAGGGACTTCCATCAGAGGTCCTGGCTGGTGCTCTCAGTCAGGCCAAAGTAGCCCGAGACAAAGTTCTCGCCGTCATGGCCGAGGCAATTGCGGAGCCCCGTAGCCAGGTCAACGTGACAGCGCCTCAGATTGAATCCATCAAGGTGCCAATCGACAAGATCGGTGAAGTCATCGGGCCCAAGGGCAAGATGATCCAAGAGATCCAACGTGAGACCGGCAGCGAGATTGATGTCGACGATGATGGCACAATCCGTGTGGGCTCTCCAGACCGCGATTCGCTCGAGGCAGCTTTGTTCCGCATCGAAGCCATCGCTAACCCACCAACACCGGAACTTGACGGGATCTACGAAGGCAAAGTCGTCAACATCACGGACTTTGGTGCTTTCGTGAACATCATGCCGGGTCGTGACGGCCTTGTTCACATCTCCAAGTTGGGTGCAGGACGTCGACTAAACAGAGTTGACGAAGTGCTCAGCATTGGCGACGAGTTGACCGTGCGAGTCGAAGAAGTTGACCCGAACGGACGCGTCAGCTTGTTGCCAGTAGCAGGCCCACCGGGAACTGTTGGCGATGCTGATGCCGATGTTGACTCTGGCCCACCACGAGGACGTGACGCCGGAGGACGCGACAGAGGCGACCGTGACCGGGGAGGCTCCGACCGTGACCGTGGCGGTCGTGGATCTGACAGAGGTTCTGACCGTGGTTCCGATCGTGGATCTGACCGTGGCGCTCGTTTTGACCGGGGCGGTTCTGACCGTGACCGTGGTGGTCGTGGTTCTGACCGTGGTTCTGACCGTGGTGCTCGTGGTTCCGACAGAGGTTCTGACCGTGGTTCCGATCGTGGATCTGACCGTGGCGGACGCTCGGATCGTGACCGGGGCGGTTCTGACCGTGGGGCTCGTGGGTCCGACAGGGGTTCGGACCGTGGTTCCGACCGGGGCGGTTCCGACCGTGACCGTGGTGGACGTGGATCCGACAGAGGTTCCGACCGGGGCGAGCGTTCTGACGACCGCCGCTCAGGTGCTTCTAACTGGAGCGAGCGTGACCGAGGCCAGCGTGGTCGCTCAGACGACCGAGCCCGTGGCGGCCGTGACGGTGGCCGTGACCAGAACGGTGGTGGCGGGAGCCAGCCACGCCGTGAGCGTGTCTCCTTCGAAGACGAGTTCGAGCGTCGCGTAGACGAATAGAACTTCGTCTCACCTAAAGAACATTGAAGTTGGGCCCGGTCCTTTTGGACCGGGCCCAACTCATTTAGAAGTAGGTCAGGCCTCCTTCGAGCATCCCACAGGAGTCAAGTTGGCTTTTACTTACGGTGTATGCGGGCGGGCGGAGTCCCTGGCCTGTGGGTCTCCCACGCACTGACATTAGAGCTCAGGGTCTAAAGGACTCCGGGCTGTCATCTGTTTCCCGCGAGTGGCAGGATACACTGGGAACTAACGTCACGGACGAGTGCGGATTTGCTATGTACAGCCACCGGAATATGAGAGTCTTCATATCGATTGCCGAGTCTGTATGTCTCCTCACAGTATTGCTCATAGTGCCCATGTCGGTCGGGCCGCGGGCGAGTGTCAATCCCCGTAGCGATCGAGACCCCCAGTATTCCCATACCGGGACCGTCAAATCCACCACCAGCGACGCGGGCATTGAATCAAAAAGAGTTGTTTCGCCCGCCAAGATATCTGACGCTACCCGAGCGTCTGATGGCGAGGGCTCAGCATCTGTGCCGGATTTGACCGCCGCCGTTACATCACCATCCGGAGAGGCATCAAGAGCGACAACCCCGGCTGCGACGGGTGTTCCAGATGTTTCTGCACAGTCAGCAGCACCAGCAACAGCGAGCAACCGTGTTCGAGGAACCACTGGAGTCGCTGCAACCCCCACACTTGCAGGCGAGTCATTTCCAGTTCTTGCTGCGGCTGGCGATATTGCTTGCCCGCCGGGAGCGCAGCCGTCGTCCAAAGCATGTCGGCAAAGTGCAACATCGGATCTATTGGCAAGCAGAAACATTACCGCTGTGCAGACACTTGGCGATAACCAATATAACTCTGGAGCCTTGAGTGACTATCAGGGTGCCTATGATCCAACATGGGGTCGAGTAAAGGCCAAGACTCGTCCTGCGCTGGGCAATCACGATTACGGGACAGCGAACGCTCAGGGCTACTTCGACTATTTTGGCGCTGCTCCTGCGTGGAGCATCAGCGTTGTTGGTGACATGTTTGTTGCGACGGCCGTACCCGCCACAGACCGGAACGGATATTACAGCTACAACCTCGGGCAATGGCACATCGTGGTGCTGAACT
>JBCKKC010000060.1:0-11359 GCA_038904395.1 Acidimicrobiia bacterium
GTAATAGTCGGCGATGTCGCTACGCAAGATGTGACTGTCACAGTTGAGGTTACGAACAATTTGGCGGACCGCTCGCTTCGGGCCGCCACCGCCTGTTACATGCGTGCAGGTCTTTTTCAGGAGGGGAGCCAAGATCGGCGTCAAAACGATTGTGATGGCTTTGAGTATTAGCGCATCACGCGCCGTCCAGACTTCTTTATATTCGCCGTCTATGACGTAAACCTTTGTCGGCGAAAACTGGTATGTTCCCGCTCCAAGTTGTGCAGCTATTTCGCTCCGGGC
Organism: Acidimicrobiia bacterium; assembly: GCA_038904395.1. Taxonomy (GTDB): domain Bacteria; phylum Actinomycetota; class Acidimicrobiia; order UBA2766; family UBA2766; genus JBCKKC01. Next base: position 283 of record JBCKKC010000060.1, read on the forward strand.
TTCGGGCCAGCAGTGCCGCAGATCCCAAATGTCACTGTTAGGCCCATACTTGGCCCTACGATCACATAGCCATGCGTAGGCTGCCTCTAAAGTTGCGACAGAGGCGACACTGTCGATCAGATCTGTTCTCACATGTGCATCCTAACCAGATCAGGTAGATACCATCGCGTGCTGCCTCGGCATTAATGCGGACCTGGTGCGCTCGCAATGACGTAAGGCTGGTAGCGACCCTCGTACCGAGGGGCCGCCGAATCCCTCCGCTCTCAAAATCAACAGCCGCCGACACATAAAAACCCAAAGATAAGAATCGACACCGAATACAGGCAAATAACCAGCAAGAGACCCCACAGTGTGGCTGATCTATTTGCGTTGGGTTTTAGCCAAAATTGGAGACCTCTGGTGACCCACGGCATGATAAGAAAAGTCAATGCAAGAGTAGACAAAAAGTTGCCCATCCACATGTTTAGGTAAAACCAGCCACTCGGCGCAAGCGATGAGTGGACCCCACCGGGCAAGTAGTTCGTGACCAGTTGCAATATCATCACGGTCGGGTAAAGGGCTAGCAGTACGACAAGCCATTGCTTCCAGTTCGGGGTAGCTCGACCATTGGCCATGTCAAAGCTAAACCAATTGCCAAATGAGCTCCCGACAATTTTGGTTTCGACATGATCTACGATCGATTCCAAATCGGCAAGGGCATTTTTTCGTTCTGGCGATGCCATCCACTTTTTCGCAGCCTCCTCGGAGTCAAAACGAACTAGTGCAGTCCACTCGTCGCTGACACCAGCTACCGGACGAAGCAGTCTGTAACCACTGCAGCCAGGGAAAGTGGTCTCTGCCTGAGCCAGCTTCTGCTGAACTTCGAGGAACCTATCGATCTCTTGCGGACCAACTCGATGTGCTGCCACAAGCGTGAAGCTGTCATCGACTAGTCGGCTGCCAAGCGCGAACTGGCGAGTATCCGATGCCAGAGCCCCGCCTTCCTTCAGGAGTTCCTGACGGACAGGAGAAGTGAGCCAGGCCGCAAGTGCGGACGGGGAATCGAATCTGTAGATGCAGGTCCACGAATTTTGGGTACCCGCAATAGGAGGGACAATCTCAGAGGCAACATAGCCCGGGAATTCTGATGCTCGCAAGTTAACACGTCGCTGCCACTCGACGTAGTCAGACTCCCTGTCTGGATTCACGTCGACATTGATGACTACCGTAGCTTGTTCATTCGTTTGCATTCACGTCCCCCTCAGCCGGAGTGGCGCGACCAGGTCTTCGTCATTGCGAGCGGAGCGAAGCAATCCAGGCTTTACTGTTTTTGCGAAGCGAAGCGAGCAATTCAAAATGGTTCGAATCTGGTGGTGGACCTGCGGCTTCGCCACAGATGGATCCTCACGCCCTGGCTGGCGCCAGGGCTCAGGATGACGGAGGGGTGAACGGGTACTTTCATTGCTGGAGTCCTCAGAATCCATGGCCTCTCGCTAACTTGCAGCCCCAAGCAATCTATTGGTCGCCTTTGCGTGCCAATTTCTTGCCCCGCACGTATGTTTCCGTAAGGTTTATCTGGTTACTGAGCATGAGGATCGTGAAGAGTCGGGCATCTCGTGCCACAAGTGGATCGTCGGTGACTTTCTTGCCATATGCGAGTGTGTGGGCGAGAGGTTCCCAACGTTCCGGTTCAATAATGACAAAGTCGGCTTCCTTGCCTACATCGAAATTCCCGGAACGATCCGACATATCGAGCGCCTTTGCACCCGCAACCGTAGCAAGATGGAGCAATTGTGCTGGATGCAGCGAAATCGTTGCGGACGTTTCAGCCATGTGCTGTTTGAAACACTGGTTCATCACATAGGGCATAAACCAGCTGTCGCCAGCGGCGAAATCGGTCCCCATCGAAACGGTGACTCCCGAGGTAATTGTGCGTTGCCATGGCATGACTCCGCTGCCCAGGAACAATTGACTGTTCGGACAATGAGCGATCGATGTATCCGTTTCCGCCAGTCTCGACAGTTCTCGGTCTGTGCACCACACACTATGGGCCATTACACTACGAGGCCCAAGGAAGCTCTTGCCGCCAACCTTGCTTCCAGGAAGAAACTTGCCGTCGTAAGTGTCAAGATAGTCCTGCACCCCATAGAGCATGCGAACCTGAACAACTTCACCATCGCCCGGCCTATTGTTTTCGTTCAAATGCGAAGTGAAGTAGAGACCTTTGCTTCGGTAGTGATCGTAAAGTTCGCCTAAGGCTTCAAGAGTGCGAGTGGTGACAGCGAGAGCAAACCGGGGCACCAACGCAACATAGGTGAGCGCAGTCTCTGCTTCTTTAGCGCTAGGATGCCAACGCTCAATTTCGTCAGTACAGAGCGCAAGCGCTTCGTCCTCCGTCGTAATGAGGGGCTCTGCAGCACTTGGCCCTGTTGTTTGAGTTGTACGCCCGATCACTCCCCGCAGGCCGCGCCGATTGTACTCTTCAAAGAGCAAGTCCTGGGTCGCAGGAAACTGGGAGCCAAAAACTAACGAGTTGGTTGTTCCAGCAGCCACAAGGCGGTCAACGAACTCACGCACCGCCATTCGACTAAACGCTTCATCCTTAAGCCGCGCTTCTGCAGGAAATATACAGGAGGTCAACCACTCAAGTAGCTCACCGCCCCCGTACGAGTCGCCAGCGTACACCTGAGGGAAATGGATGTGAGTGTCGATGAAACCTGGAAAGATAACCGAGTTCGAGTGCTCGTACACCGTGGCATCAGCCAACAATTCCATAGGCCTGTCAGCCCAATTCCCACACCAGCGGATGACGCCATCGCTGTCAAAGGCGATGCCGCCATCTTCGTACTCAACGAGTGAGTCAGCCGCTCGCGCTACGTGTGGATCGCCTTCAATATGAAATATGTCCCCCCGATGTACTTCCATAATCTCCCCCATGTACTTCAATAGGCTGGAGCATAGCGGGACGGTTCGGAGGCCAGTGAACATGGAACTATGGCTGAGCTCAGCTCGTGCCTCTCGACTATCGAGTGGCGAGATTTCGCCTCTGCCAAAGAAGAGTACGCTTGGTAATTGAAGAACTATTTTCGACCCGCTAATCTGCGGTACCTTGGCAAAAGAGGAGAGGCATCTGTCGCCAGCAAGCGACACCCCACGCCAGCGAGGGGGTCTCCGATTAGCATGAGCGACTCAGGCGGGATTCGAACCTCGCGCTGGCTAAGGGCCCGTGATGGAATAATTAGCGCGTTCGCGGCGAGTCCTGAATGGCTCTCGCAAGGCGCGACGAAGATGCGTAGCAGGCACTACTCGAGGAGGAGGAACGCAGCGAGAGCCGGTCAGGGCCGTTGCAAACGCCTAGGTTATTCCATCACGGGCCCTCAAGATCATAACCATCGCTACACCTATTGTTGGAGGCTTTGTGCAAGTCATCATTAAGGGCAAGAACTTTCATGTTTCTGACGGGGTCAAAACATACGCAGAAGAAAAGGTGGCACATACGAACCGCATCTTCCCCGAGGCGGTGCACCGCGCCGACGTCGTGTTCGTTCAGGAACGCAACCCGAGGGTGAAGGATCATTTTTCCTGCGAAGTCATTATTCCTATCGAACACGGGGGCCTGGTTAGGGCTAGCGCATCAGCACCTGATCCTCACTCAGCGCTCGACGAAGTGATCCCAAAGGTTGAGACCCAACTGCGCAAAATCAAGGGCAAGACGATGGATCGTCACCATGCTTCAGCTCGGGATGCGATAAGGAGCGGTAACGGCCCTCTCGCCCCAATTCCAGTCGGGGGGCTAGCAGGCACCGGCACAATCCTGCCCGAGATTGTTAGGCGCAAAAGGTTTACTTCGGAGGTCATGAACGAAGAGCAAGCCTCAATTCGCATGGACATACTGGGCTACGACTTCTTCCTTTTCGTAAGTACCGAGTCGGGCAAGGCTTCAGTTCTCTACCGTCGCAAGAACAACGATCTCGGCCTCATCGAGCTCGACTAACGGCTACAGGTAGGACACTTGGCTCAACACTTGGAGATTCCTCATAGAATCGCAGTTATACACCTCACCAATATCTGTTGCTGGTTCTTCTGTGGGGGCGAGTGAGACGTGAATAGAGGATCGGAAGTCTGACAATGTCAATTGTCCAAAAAATCTTTAGCGTGGGCGAGGGGAAAAAGGTCAAGACTCTAGCGGCCATCGTTCCTTTGGTGAACGCGTTCGAGCCTGAGGTCGAAAATCTAACCGATGCCGAGCTGGCAGCCCGAACGGTAACTTTCCGGGAACGGCTTGCTAACGACGAGCCCCTCGACGACCTTTTGCCAGAAGCGTTTGCTACCACTCGTGAGGCTGCTAAACGGATTTTGGGTCAACGTCATTATGACGAGCAGATAATGGGTGGGGCCGCTCTCCACTTTGGCTGGATCGCCGAAATGAAAACTGGTGAAGGCAAGACGCTGGCCCAGACTCTCCCCGCATATTTGAATGGACTCGCCGGACAGGGTGTCCACGTCGTAACAGTCAACGATTACTTGGTGCAACGTGACGCCGAGTGGATGGGTGGCGTTCAACGCTCTCTAGGCCTGACCGTCGGCTTAATCCAATCGAGTGATGATCCCCAAACTCGCCTGCCGGCTTATGCAGCCGACATTACCCACGGAACAAACAACGAGTTCGGCTTTGACTACTTGCGCGACAACATGTCGATGCGACCGGAAGATCGGGTACAGCGGGGCCACCATTTCGCCATCGTCGACGAGGTCGACTCTATTTTGGTTGACGAGGCCCGCACGCCGTTGATCATTTCCGGCCAGGTAGGCGATTCCGGCAAATGGTACGTAACTTTCGCCAAGATCGCTCCACGCTTGATCCGCGATGAAGACTACGAGGTCGATGAATCCAAGCGAATTATTACCATTACTGAGGAAGGCGTCGCCAAGGTCGAAACGAGTTTGGGCGTCGACAACATGTATGACGAAGTCCACGCCGACCTCGTCCACCACCTCAATATTGCCCTCAAGGCGAAAGAACTCTACAAGGTCGAGGTCGAATATATCGTCCGCAACGGTGAAGTACTCATCGTCGACGAATTTACAGGTCGGATTCTTGAGGGCAGGCGCTATTCCGAGGGACTACACCAGGCGATTGAGGCCAAAGAGGGCGTCCCGATCAAGGAAGAGAACCAAACCCTCGCCACGATCACGCTGCAAAACTATTTCCGCCTATACGAGAAGCTCTCCGGCATGACCGGAACCGGTGTAACCGAAGCTGCTGAATTCAAGCACACTTACAACGTCGATGTCGTACCGATCCCAACCCATAAAGACATGATCCGCTCCGATCAGTCAGACCTGGTTTACAAGACCGAGCAAGCAAAGTTCGATGCCCTCGTCGAGGATGTTTCTGAGCGCCACAAGGCCGGCCAACCGATATTGATTGGAACTGTCTCGATCGATAAGAACGAGCGACTCGGCCGTGAGCTCTCCAAGCGTGGCATTAAGCACGAAATGCTCAACGCCAAAAACCACACCCGTGAGGCCGCAGTCATCGCCCAGGCAGGGCGATCCTCAGCTGTGACGGTCGCCACGAACATGGCCGGTCGAGGTGTCGACATCATTTTGGGCGGCAACCCAGAGGCCATCGCTCTGGAAGAAATGCACAAACGTGATATCGGCCTCGACGAAGACCCGGAGCTGTTCCAAAAAATCCGGGAGGAAAAGGCCGAGGAATGCGTTCGAGATCGCGAGACGGTCCTCGATGCCGGTGGGCTCTACGTGATGGGCACCGAGCGCCATGAGTCACGTCGTATTGACAATCAGCTGCGTGGTCGGTCCGGCCGACAAGGCGACCCAGGCGAGAGCCGCTTCTACTTGTCGCTTGAGGACGATCTCATGCGCCTGTTCGCAGCCAATGCGATCAGCTCAATGATGAGCCGACTCAAAATGCCTGATGACGTCCCAATCGAAGCGAAAATGGTGTCAAAGGCCATTGAGCGGGCACAAAAGCAAGTCGAAGAACGCAACTTTGAAATCCGCAAGAACGTACTTAAGTATGACGAGGTGATGAACAAGCAACGTGACGTTATCTATAAGCTGCGCCAACAAATGCTTGACGGCGAAGATTTCCACGAGTCTGCTTGTGACACGTTACGTCGGGTCATAGACCGGACTGTACGAGAAGTCGTCACTGAGGAATTCCCCGAAGACTGGGACTACGACGAGATCCTGCGGACCGTCGCAGACCTCTATCCGGCGTCCACCCCAATCGGCGAGGTGCGAGATGTAGCGGCCGGCGGGGCTGAAGCAGTTTCTGAACTGTTCCAAGACAAAGGCGTCGAGTACTACGAAGGTCGTGCCGATGACCTAGGCGGCGCCGAGAATCAGCGTCAGATCGAACGTCAAGTCATGCTCTCGGTCCTAGACAATAAATGGCGTGAGCACCTCTTCGAGATGGACTACCTGCAAGAGGGCATAAACTTGAGGGCCTTTGCTGGCACCGACCCGCTAGTCGCCTATAAGACCGAGGGCTATAACATGTTCTCGGCCATGCTCGACACGGTCGACGAAGACTTCACCAAGTATGTGTTCCACGTAAATCTGGTAAAAGAGGACCAGCAACCCCGCATGCGCCGCGTGCAAGCCCAACACGCGCGGACCACAGCTTCAGCCGGCGGCGATGGCCAGGCCGAAGAAAAGCCTGTCGTGGCCCAAGCTCACTCCAATAAGGTCAAGCCCAACACGCCCTGCCCTTGTGGCTCAGGCAAAAAAACCAAGGTCTGCCACCCCGAGTATTGTTACTGACCTCGGCCGCCGGACAATCTGACCGCCCCACTCACCTACCCAACAGAGGATCACACATGCAGGATTTGACTGACAGATTTAAAGACTTGACCGAAAGGCTCCATGCTGCCCGGGGGTATCTTTGACGTCGTTGGCCTGGAAACCAAGGCCGAGGAGCTACGTAGTTTCACGGTCGCTACTGACTTTTGGAACGATGCCGATCGTGCCCGCAGTGTAAGCAAGGCTCTCTCCGATGCCGAATCCGACCTGTCTATGCTGAAGAACCTTAACCAGCTGCTCGACGACGCCAAGACCCTCGACGAGATGGCCCGAGAAGCTGATGATGACAGCACCCAAGCAGAGGCTGTCTCGGAACTTGATGAGCTGACAACGGAGCTTGACAAGCTGGAATTGCGCAGCCTCTATTTTGGCGAATACGACGAGCGTGATGCCATCATCGAAATTCATCCGGGAGCTGGCGGAACGGAAAGCCAGGACTGGGGCGACATGTTGCTGCGCCTCTATTTACGCTGGGCGGAACGAAACGATTTCGAAGCCGAAATCGACGAATACCAACCCGGTGAAGAAGCCGGTCTCAAGTCTGCCACCGTGACCATCAAGGGGCGATACGCATACGGCAACTTGCTCTCTGAGCGGGGTGTGCATCGATTGGTTCGTATCTCGCCATTCGATTCATCGGCCCGTCGCCATACGTCCTTCACATCGGTAGATGTGATTCCCGTCTTTGACGACGCTGACGCCAACGTTGAGATCGAACCCGACGACTTGCGAATCGACACGTATCGATCAAGTGGCGCCGGCGGCCAACACGTCAACAAGACAGACTCAGCCGTCCGTATCACACACCTTCCAACCGGCGTAGTTGTTGCCTGCCAGAACCAACGGTCGCAATTGCAAAATCGGGCCAAGGCCATGGTCATCCTTAAAGCTCGACTAGCCGAACGCGAACGCCAAGAACGCGAAAAGGCGATGGCCAAAATTCGGGGCGTGAAGGCTGATATCGGTTGGGGTAGCCAAATCCGCTCGTACGTGCTTGCCCCCTATCAGATGGTCAAAGACCAGCGTACAGGCGCCGAAACGGGCGACATAAACAGTGTCCTTGACGGGAACATTGGCCCCCAAATCGAGGCCTGGCTACGCTGGCGCCGCTCCGGCAAGCCAAGCGACATGCCCGAATCTCCCTAGCCATCCTGAGGGACGCATGAACAAGACTTGTATGAGCGTAACCATTCAGGGGGTCGAAGGCCGAGTGTCGCTACCAGGCCTTTCGTCATTGCGAGCGCAGCGAAGCAATCCAGACTTTACTGCTTTGCGCCGCGTAGCGAGCAATTCGAATGGTTCGAATCTGCGGGTGGACCTGCGGCTTCGCCACAGACCCTGGATTGCTTCGTCGCAAGCTCCTCGCAATGACGGGGAGCTACTCACTGAATGGTTACGTATGAGCGGCTAAAGGTTGCGCTGTCACTCGCCGAAGGTGAGGTGGAAGGATTCTCCACCCGCGGAATATGTAATGGGGTTCAAACTAGTCCGGAAAATGGTTATGCTGGCAGCGGTCACATTTGTCGCGGCAAGCTGTGCCGTACCGGCTCGCCAAAGTGCTCCCCAAGCCGAAACGCACAGGCAGCCCGGTGATGACAGTGGCGTTAAGACACGCCACTTTATGATCAAGCTTGCCGATAGAGATCGCCGCCATCAATATCGGGTGCTTAATGATCATGGCTTCAGCGACATTAAGCCACTTCTTCTCCACCCGTGGGTTACAGCAACATCCGACCACAAAACAACCGAATCCCGGGTCAAGAGAGAGCTTCACGCAAGCGGCATTTCGACCGATGTCGAACGAAATGCACCCGTGAAACCCGAATCCATACCGAATGATCCTCTATATCCTCCACCACAAGATCAAGTTACCCCTCCCACGATCGCACTGCCAGCGGGGCAACACACCAACGCCAGCCCCTTGCAGCACTATCAGTGGGCTCTGCACCCCCAGCCAAACGGGGTCGATATCCACGTGCAACAGGCTTGGGACAAGGCTTCCGGGGCACCGCCGGTTACAATTGCCGTGATCGATACCGGAGTTGATACCACTCACGAGGACCTGAGAAACAACATCTGGACTAACCCCCAATATGATTCAGCGTCGGGAATCAACAATCCGGAGCACGGCTGGAACTTCCTAGACAACAATGATGACCTCTCCGATCCCATTGGCCACGGAACACTTGTGGCCGGAATTGCAGCCGCCCAAGCTAATAACGGCAAGGGCATTGCCGGCATGGCCTGGAACGCAAAAATCATGCCGCTGCGTGCAATTAAGGAGAACTCACTCGTTTCCTATGCGATCACAGCAATTGCTTTCGCGGTCAAACATGGGGCGAACATCATTAACGCTTCTTATGGCAGCCCCGGCGGCTACAGTGATGCCGAAAAAGAAGCACTCCAACAGGCAGCGCAGGCCGGAGTGGTCGTTGTCGCTGCTGCAGGCAATGATCACTCAAACACTGATGCCACGCCGCTATATCCCGCGGCCTATGGCCTGCGCAACATCATCTCGGTTGCGAACAGCGACAACACAGGCCAGCTCTCGGCAACATCAAACTTTGGCGCCCACAGCGTCGATGTCGCTGCTCCAGGTACGGACATTGTCTCGACATTGCCAGGCAACAGATATGGGCCTCGCTCGGGCACCTCGATGGCTGCGCCGTTCGTGACCGGTATCGCAGCTTTGATTGTCTCGTTGCAACTGGCAGCGGACCCACATCGGGTCGCCAACCTAGATACAGCCAGCGCTGTCAAAGCGCAAATATTGAATAGCACAACAACTCTGTATGCTCTCTCGAATCCTTGCGAAGTGTCAACTGGAGGCTTGATCGACGCGGGCCGCGCCCTCGACACCAGACCACTCACAGCTAAGCGCTGCACGCAGTCCTCATCAGGTACCTTGCAAGTTGGCCATATCGCAACAATTGCCGGGACACGCCATGAAGGTTTTACTGGCGATAGCTTGCTAGCGCCACACCTCCGGCTCTCTCACCCATATGGTGTCAGCACTGACCGAAACGGCAACATCTACATCGCCGACACCGACAACAACCGCATCCGCAAAATCACACCTACGGGGGTAACGAGTACAGTCGCTGGCGCCGGACCCGCAGGTTTCAACAGCGACGAGGTCCCCGCCACCCAGACACAACTAAACAACCCCAATGGCGTTGCCGTCGATACTGCCGGCAACATCTACATCGCCGACACTGACAACAACCGCATCCGCAAAATCACCGCAACCACAGGCCTAATCAGCACAATCGCCGGCACCGGAATCAAAGGCTTCAACAGCGACAACATCCCAGCCACAACTGCAGAACTGAACAACCCCACTGGCGTTGGCGTCGACGCTGCCGGCAACATCTACATCGCCGACACCAAGAACAATCGCATCCGCAAAATCACCACAACTACAGGCCTCATCAACACAATCGCCGGCACGGGAATCAAAGGTTTCAACGGCGACAACATCCCGGCCAACACTGCGGAACTGCATGCTCCGATTGGTATTGCCGTCGATGCTGCCGGCAACGTCTACATCGCCGACACCCTCAACAATCGCATCCGCAAAATCACAACTGCCGGCACAATCAGCACAATCGCCGGCACCGGAATCAAAGGCTTTAACGGCGACAACATCGCGGCCACAGACGCTGAACTGAAGAACCCGAGAAGCGTCGCCACAGACACCACCGGCAACATCTACATCGCCGACACCCTCAACAATCGCATCCGCAAAATCACCGCCACCACAGGCCTCATCAGCACAATCGCCGGCACCGGAACACCGGGCTTCGATGGCAATACGCTCTCTGCAACACAACTTAACCTAAGAGACCCAACCGACACAGCATTTCAAAACGGCAACATCTATGTCGCCGACTCCAACCACGATCGCATCCGCAAAATAACACCTGACGGCCTAATTAGCACGGTCGCCGGCACCGGGACACGAGGCTTCAACGGCGATGCCATCCCCGCCACGAGCGCTGAACTGAATTACCCGAGAGGCGTTGACGTAGACGCCACGGGCAACATCTACATCGCCGAAGCCTTCAACCATCGAATTCGCAAAGTCACCGCGACCACAGGCCTAATTAGCACCGTCGCCGGCACTGGAATGGAGGGCTTCGGTGGCGATGGCGGCCCTGCCACCCAGGCACAACTAAGCAACCCCACTGGTGTTGCCGTCGATGCTATCGGCAACATCTACATAGCCGACATTGGGAACAATCGCATCCGCAAAGTCACACCTACC
>JBCKKC010000061.1:0-10832 GCA_038904395.1 Acidimicrobiia bacterium
ATAACCGGACACAATTCGGTGTCCCCAAAACGCATGCCTTGGATGCTGCCTGCGTCGGCCAAGTCGACAATATACGAAACTGGCAAATGGTGACTCTCACAGCAAAAGCGACCGGACGCGGCACCTACCAACGCAGCCGCGTAACCCGATACGGATTCCCACGAGGCTACCTAACCAGAACCAAAAACATTCACGGCTTCCAAACAGGCGACCTAGTCAAAGCAACCGTACCAACAGGCAAAAAAGCTGGAACATACACAGGCCGAATAGCAGTCAGAGCATCAGGCTCATTCAACATACGAACTCGGGGCACCGCAGTCACCCCGAAGAACCAATCACCACCGAAGGAGACCACAAACGTGATCCAGGGCATCAACCACCGCCACTGCACCCTCATGCAACGCGGAACAGGCTACGACCTCGGCTACGCCGAGCACTGTTCTCCTCCCCTTGCTAAACCAAGAGGTCTCCGAACAGAAGGCAACAGATGAAACTGCTGATAATTCTGAATGATCCGCCTTACGGCACTGAGCGTACATACAATGGGCTCCGGTTGGCGGCCAACCTGCTTGCTAAACACGCCGACGTTGAATTGACCGTGTTTCTGCTTGGTGACGCTGCTAGTTCTGCGAAAGCCGGACAGAGCACACCCAATGGCTACTATAACGTTGAGAAGATGCTGGCCAACGTGATAGGCAAGGGCGGTACGGTACTGGTGTGTGGCACCTGCCTACAAGCCCGGGGCCTGCAACCAGAAGACCTCATGGCTGGGTCCAGGCAAAGCACGATGGACGAACTGACTCAAGCGACAGTCGATGCCGACAAGGTGCTGGTGTTTTGATGATCACCGCCGCACCCTTTGAGCAAGGTTCGAAGGCTATATAGTCGAGCATGGATGATTTCCTGCATCACACAGCGTGGCGTCGGTCAGTGCGCTAAAAGTACACGCCGGCTGGTTAAGCTAGCCGATCACCCTTTGCACATTGTGCTGAAGTCCTCTTCTCCTTGCGTGCTCCGCTCGTCGACCCCAATAGGAGGGTCTTGCAGCCAAGTTGTTCGGCCAACGCGTGACTTTGCCCAAAGGACTCGCTCGTGAACTGTTCGCCCAGCTAGATTCCAAATTGCTAGGCAATCTATTACGAATCGAACATCAGAGATCAGCATCGATACAAAGTGACAGAGAGAGGGTCCGTCAATCATGAGCGTGGTTTACGATCGGAATGGTTTAGAGATCTTGTCGGCCGATGAGTGCCAGAGCCTCCTCAAGCAGGGCTATTTGGGTCGCATCGGCATAGTCACCTATTCGCAAGGCCATCCGATCCCGTTGGTGTTACCCGTCAACTACTGTGTTGATGGGGGAGACATCGTATTTCGCTTCGCACAAGGCACCAAATTGCAATCGATCGCAACCGGACGCGACGCTGCCTTTGAAATTGATGATATCGAGAACACGTATCAGACTGGCTGGAGCGTTGTGGTTTTGGGCCCAGCGCAAGTAATGAACACGCAGGAAGAACTCGACCACGCCAAAACATTGCCCCTGAAACCGTGGGCGACAGGGCGCACTCCCGATTGGGTCTGGGTCCGATTGACCCCGAAAGAAATAACCGGGCGGCGCATTCCCCTCGGCGAAAAAAACTCAATGTGACCGGGTATCACGGACCTCGCTTTCTCCCGCCCGGAATTTCAGGCTGCGTCGAAGATCGCAATCCTCGTGGCTTCTTTGGCCTCCGCTGTTCTTGGAGGGCTCCTCTTGTCAGCGAACAGTCGACAACGTTTCAGCCGGCGAGGCCGGCCCTGAGTGAACTTTTCGAGTTCGGCGAGTGACAGAGATTGATGGGCTTCAGTTGGTCGTCGGGTTGCCAGGCCCTGCGTTTTCGGGGTGATCACGCGGCGAGAGTTTGAGTCGAATAATAGAGCGCTTCGTTATGGAAATGGTCTAGGACGAAGGTTGCATGATCAAGACCGCCGGCCAGGAGCCCGTTCGCATACCCACGGTGCGGATCCAGGGCTACTGTCTCGATGCTGTGTAGCCAGTCATCAGGTCGCCGTTCGAGCCAATCCGATACATCTTTGCCTGACCGTCCCTCGATAACGTCCAACAGGCGTGCCTTCCGGCCAGGAGTTATATCAACAAAACCGGTCATGTACTGTTTCGGGCGATCTTGGGTTGCAGTCAAAAATCTTGTCTCGTCAACACCGATCGCTGCGACATTGTCGAAGCGGGATTGGTCTCGGATCATTGGTTTCACACGCCTCTCGAAACAGGCCCAGCATGTCTGCCAGCTCACCCCAAACTCGCGAGCGAGTCCTTGCTGGCGTGTCGCCATCCTCGCCTATACGGCGAGCGATCTCAGCCTCGGCTCGTGCGGTCAACACTGCCCGCTGCCGGACGTGGGGCGACTGTTCTGTCCAAGATCGCTTGGGGCGTTCAGCCTCACGGCAGATATAGCGGCGTTTGTGCCAAACCAACGCAACCGGCCGGCCGGAGCGAGGTAGGTCCCGTAGGACAGTGGGCTGATCAGCATATCCATGCGAGCCTGCAACCACGCCGCACTCTTCACATCCGACAATCTCGACTGACGACTCGATCTTGATTCAACGATCAGCACCGTCGGTATCCTCGATCCAGTCGACAGCTTGTAACCCATGAAAATCTAGATCCAACCCATCAAACGCGATAATGTCTGACATCTGAAGTCTCCCAGTCTTGTGGCTATCGAACACAACAAGACTGGCGAGACTCAGACCCCTCACGCAAGCCCGACCGCCTCTACTCACCCCACCTAGAAATCATCCCAAACCCCGCCTCAACGCGAAGAGCCGCCAATGGTGCATCCAACCTCTTCCACGTGTACCACGGCATCGGCAGCGAAGCATTCCAGAATTGACTTCGCCTTCTTCCGATCACTCCCAGATCCAAAGCGGTCGAAATGTCCAATGGTCGATCGTCAGTCATGGACGACTTTGAGACCCGCCGGTTGCTCTATGACGTCGGCGTGGTTTCCCTTGACTTCCAGGGATAGTTTGCCGGCCGTTCCGAGTTGGATACCTTCAATTCGGATCTCGAGGCCATCCCACAGTCGAGGCCGCAGCTGAACCTTACGATTTGGGATATCCGGCTCAATTCCGATGACTGCTCGCACGAGCTCAACTGTTGCTGCTGCCGACCATGCTTGAGGTGAGCAGCTCGTCGGGTAAGGTATCGTCTCGGGGAATATGTTCCGGTCGAATCCTCCGAAGAGTTCCGGTGCACGTCCATTGAACTGCGCTGTCGCCTCGAGGAGATCTTTGGTTAAGCGGTGCGCAGTTTCGACCTGGCCATGTGAATACATGCCCGAAATCACGATTGCTGTGTCATGTGGCCAGACACTGCCGCAGTGATAGCTCAAAGGGTTGTATCCAGGATTGGTAGCGGAAAGAGTGCGGATTCCGAAACCAGTCGCCATATCAACCTCTCCGATTCGTTCGGTAACTCGGCGGACTCGTTTGTCGGCTGCTGCGCTTGCCCAAAGCAAATGGCCGGGATTCGTTGTGATTGAATCAACCTGTCTCTTGTCGCTGAGAGCCGCCGCGTAGAATCCAATATCTTCATTCCAGAACATTAGATCAATGCGCTCAGCGAGTTCGGTTGCAAGCGAACGCAACCGTGCGGAGTCGATGTTGCTACCTTCGCCGCCAAATTCGTCTCTAAGGTCGGCCATCGCCAGCAGCGCGGCGTAAGCATAACCTTGCGGTTCTATTAGAGCGATCGTTCCCTGGGCGATTTTGCCATTACCGAAGCGGATGCCATCAAAACTGTCTTTCCAGCCCTGATTGGCCAGGCCGTGCTCAGGGTCGTATTCATATGTCAGCAGATTGGGCGCAGCTTCCAGATAACTGACGAGCCAAGCTGTTGCTCGCTCGCACGCCTCCATCAACTGCGCAATATCATCGGGCGCGGCTCCCCATCTCCACGCCTTGGCAACCGCGTTGACGAAAAGGGGAGTTGCGTCAATCGTTCCGTAATAAGTTTCACCCCATCCATTCTTGGTGCGAACCGATGCGCCACTTCGGAGCTCGTGAAGGATTTTGCCGGGTGCTTCGCCTGTACGCCGATCAACTTTGACGCCTTGCCGTAAAGAAAGCGCGTGCAGTGATCCCAATAGGGGTCTCTGATTGACCAAGAGACTCATGGTCCCCGCAATAAGTGAATCTCGACCAAAGAGAGTCATAAACCATGGAACTCCAGCCGCCAATGCGGGGCGGGAGGGATCGTCTTCATTCCATAGTCTGAGGCTTCCCAGATCAGACGAGGATTGGTCCCATGCCCGTTGCAGCCGCTCGTCATTTGTCGACAATTTGGGCAGACTCTCGTCCCAGAGGTCGAGGTTCGGTGATCCATACACCAAGGGATAATGACTTGTGCCAGCCTCATCGCTTACAGGACGCGCTCGCAAGGTAACAGCCCACTCGTCGCGTTCGGACAGTTTGTGCGTGAACCGGAGCCGATCGTTCGTTACCTCGCAGCGGCTGTCGGCTTCAACGCGCAGTTGCCTCACAACTCCTTCAAAATCGTAGTGCAATAGGAGTCGTTCGCCGTCTGGTCCTGATCCCTGGTAGCCGCGCCTGTCGGCACGGCCAGCCTTCACATCAAATACGTCAGCAAAATCCGTTATGTACAGGGCTTCGACGGTGAGGTCGGTTTCGACATTTCTGAGATTCACTATTCGAATCTCGTCCACCAACTCATCAGCAACTGTGATGGATCTGATCACTAAAAGGTCAGCCGTAGTCGGGTCCCCAACAATGCCATATGACCGCAGCTGGCGGCTCGAAACTTGAGAACTCGCGACCGGCTGAGGCTTTTGACCGTTAACCACGAGAGCGGTCTCTGCCAGCAAGCGCGTGTCAAATGCGTAGTAGCCATCGAGTCCGCCAGGGCGGATAAAGCCATCAAGCCCACATATGAGAAAACTAGAGCCGGCAATCAGAGTAAGCTTCTGGGCGTCTACACCGCTTGTCAGAGGGCTGTTCTCACCGGCGGAAAACTCCGATGGATTAAATATATCAGCTGAGCGGTTTTCCATAGGTTCGGTCACTCAACACCGCAGATCGTGTATCTGTCGGTATACAGAAACAAAGGCTACGCAATAAATTGAAAGTGGGAATCGTTGCACCTGTTTGGGTACCAGTACCGCCGTCAGGCTACGGCGGCGTGGAGTGGGTTATCACATGGCTCGTTAACGGACTACGCGCTCGCGGCCATCATATCACCCTAGTCACCGTAGGTGATTCGCAACTCCCAGCAGACAACACAGTCGTCACATACCAGGAGGCCCCTTACGCGCGCCTCGGCGAGATGGTGCCGGAGCTACTCCATGCCGTCGAAGCATACGAAAACCTCGACGGCTGTGACATCATACACGACCACACCTTGGCCGGACCGGCAATCGCAGGAGCCCGCCAACGAAAAGCTCTCGCTACCGTCCATGGCCCATTGGACGCCGAACTGATCCACTACTATCGGCTACATCACAGTGTCCGCTACATAGCAATCAGCGATGCCCAACGCGCAAGCGGTCCAGAGCTCGCGTGGGAGGCCACAATTCATAATGCGGTCGACACAGACCAGTTCCCCTACCGAGAAGACAAGGAACAATACTTCGCGTTTCTCGGCCGAATGAACAAAGACAAAGGCGTTGAACAAGCGATACTGATGGCACGCGAAATTGGACTACCTCTGCGAATAGCAGCCAAACTCAACGAACGCGCCGAGTACGAATATTTCGAGACCCACGTACGCCCCCACCTCGGACCCGAAACTGAATATCTCGGCGAACTATGCACATACGACAAACTAGAACTCCTCGCCGGCGCGAAGGCGCTACTAGCTCCAATCCAATGGGATGAACCCTTTGGAATGACATTCATAGAATCCCTCGCCTGCGGTACGCCAGTCGTCGCGATAGCACGCGGATCTGTTCCCGAAATCATCAAAAACGGCACGACCGGCATCACCGGAAAAGACATAGACATGCTGATCCATGCAGTCAAAGCCAAACTCGACCTCATCGACCCGGCCGCATGCCGAAAAGACGCAGAACAAAGATTTGGGGTAGACACATTCATTGACGCACATGAACAGGTTTATACAAAATCTTGTCTTGCCTCGTGACCCTGGCCCAAAGGGACATCGACGCCCAAACAACCTACGACGATACCATCCGCCACTTTCCCGTTTAACCCCCCAATGGCCCGGTGACAGCTTCGGGTCTGTCAGGGGAGCTGTGGTGCGCCTCACGGCGCACCACCATTAATCGGATAGACCCCCACTTGCAACTCTTTCAGCTACGGCATCCAGCTGGTCATATGCGGCTCTACGCGATTAGGCGGGGTTTGTGGGTGCGGGTGGGGTCGGCTTGAATCAGGCTGGCAATCTCGGCGTGTTTGGTGCGCCCCGAGGCAACGGCATATAGCACTTGGCGGGCGAGATCTCCTGATTCGGCCTCTGTCGCCAGTACCAAACTTCCCTCCGTCAGTAACGGGCTGGTCGGCAGGCAAAAGAGCCGTTGCAAGTTGGCTCGCACGGATTGCTCTTGGTTCCACATATCTAAGTACATGGGCATCCCGCCCAGGATCTCCCAAACGAGGGCGCGGCGCGATGGCGAGAGGTGCAGCGCTGATGTTGCCGACATCTGGTGTCGCCGACGTGTCACGTCGGTATCAGCTGCGTCCTAAGGCTTGCCCATATGAAAATTCGCATAGGTTGCCGTCGGGGTCGCGTACTTCGCACAGGTAGCCCACGATGGGTCCGCCTTCGATGGGGGCGAGCGCGAGGATGCCTTCGTCTGCGGCTCGTTTGGCCATGGCGTCAACGTCGTCGCGTGACTCGACCGCGAACCCCAGGTGGGCAAAGGGGCCGATCGGTCGTGCTACTTCGGGTCCTTGGGCTAGCACGAGAACGAAATTTTGGTATGGCTCTTTGGGATCGCCGAGCCAAGCAACTCGAGTTTCGCCGTCGGTTCGAGAGTGGATTGTCTTGAGCCCGGTGTAGCGTTCATAAAACTCAATCGAG
The DNA here is from genome assembly GCA_038904395.1 of Acidimicrobiia bacterium. Lineage (GTDB taxonomy): Bacteria > Actinomycetota > Acidimicrobiia > UBA2766 > UBA2766 > JBCKKC01. The sequence goes on from JBCKKC010000061.1 coordinate 7,058, forward strand.
TCGTTCATGTTCCGTACGGCAAGGGCCAGATGGGTAAGTTGGGCCGTGCCTTCTCGCTTGCCTCCGGATGAGACAGTGCCCAACGTAGCCTCGTGTTTTGCACTGTCTCGCAACGACTTTGTCTTAATGACCTGGACTGCAGTCGTGAGCAGTTCTTTGTCGAATTGGTAGGACAGCCGACCTTTGGCGATTTGGGGGCCCAACCAGTGGAGTTCGTCGACCTCTTTCGTGGGGACGAACTTGCCGGGCCCAGCTTGCATGAGCCAGTAGTCGACAATTTTTACAGCTTCGGCGTCATTCTTGCCTGTCGTGCGATACTGCGTGCTGCCCAGCTCTCGGTCGATCGAAACTTCAAAGCCTGTTTCTTCGCGCACTTCCCGTAAGGCACATTGCTTGACCGACTTGTCCGACTTCTTGAATTTGCCTTTGGGGAATGACCAATCGTCATATTTTGGGCGGTGGATCAGGGCGACTTCGAGCTGTCCGTCGTTGCTTCGCCACAAGACCCCGCCTCCGGCTAGGACTTTTTGCTGTGTTGTGCGAGTCGTTTTTTCACTCATATACATTTGCTCGCTTGTTATTCCATCACGGGCCCTTAGCTGTTGTTTCCACCGTTTATAGCATGAGTGCAACAGGCGGGTGGGGCATGACCAGAGTTTTCTGGGACCCTATCCGGCCTGGGTTATTGCTTCGGGTCCCATCGGCCGGCGAGTCTGGCAACAAAGCTATTTGGCCTGGTCGTGTTGGAATTTGTAGTATCGAGCGATTCTCTGGCACCGGTTGATCGGGTACCGTCAAGCAAAGTCGATGCTGCAGGACCAAGATCCTCAGTCGCCGCATTGGCAGGCAGTCGGCTGACGAGCCCGGAGACGCGATCTCCGGAAGGTTTGGCGGCGTCAGCCGCCCGTCTATACTCAACTCTTGGGCGAGTACAAGTTTGAACTGGGCGTCAGCCGTGGTGGGAGATTGACTGAGTGAGCGTGGGCGGGCGGTAGAGTTGTTGGGCGAGCGACTGTGGTGACTTGGAGTGTCGAAGACCGAACAAGTCATAGGAGCGAGGCCAAGCGACTCTCCCGCCCGCCCACGAACGAAGACAATCCCCCACCACCGGAATGGAGCGATTAGGTTCAACTTGGGCGAGCGATTGCTAGGGCCGCTAATGGCTCCAGAGTGCTATGGTTGGCGATAGGTATCGCAGTTGAAGGTGGTCCTTCCCGTCGAGGGGCCGACCGAGATTTCTCGGTTGCTCCGATAGGGGAGATCAACTTTGGGAGGCAGCTTGTTCGAACGGTTTACTGACCGGGCGCGGCGAGTAGTTGTGTTAGCGCAAGAGGAAGCCCGCTTGCTCAATCACAACTACATCGGCACCGAGCACATTTTGCTCGGCTTGATACACGAGGGCGAAGGAGTGGCCGCTAAGGCGCTTGAGAGCCTCGGTATTAGCCTTGAAGCGGTGCGTCAACAGGTCGAAGAGATAATCGGTCAGGGCGGTTCATCACCGTCAGGCCATATACCGTTCACTCCTCGGGCCAAAAAGGTGCTCGAGTTGTCGTTGCGGGAAGCACTTCAGCTTGGTCACAATTACATTGGCACTGAGCATATTTTGCTGGGTCTGATTCGTGAGGGCGAAGGTGTGGCAGCCCAGGTGTTGGTCAAGCTCGGCGCCGATTTGTCACGCGTGCGCCAACAGGTCATTCAATTGCTTTCGGGCTATTCCGGCTCTCGTGAAACCCAAGGTGTTCCTGCGGGAGGTCCAGCCGAGGCGGTCCAGAGTGGTTCTCTTGTCCTTGATCAATTTGGGCGTAACTTGACCGCACTTGCCCGCGATAAAAAACTTGACCCTGTCATTGGCCGTGACAACGAGATGGAACGTGTCATGCAGGTTCTGTCGCGGCGCACCAAAAACAACCCTGTGCTTGTGGGTGAGCCAGGCGTCGGAAAAACGGCGATTGTTGAAGGTCTGGCACAGCGAATTGTCGATTCCGATGTACCTGAAACCCTGACAGGCAAACAGCTCTACACGCTCGATCTCGGTGCCCTTGTCGCCGGTTCACGTTACCGGGGCGATTTCGAAGAGAGACTCAAGAAGGTCTTGAAAGAAATCCGCCAGCGGGGCGACATTATTCTCTTCATTGATGAGCTCCACACCTTGGTGGGGGCGGGTGCCGCCGAAGGGGCTATCGATGCGGCCTCGATCCTGAAGCCGATGTTAGCTCGCGGTGAGCTGCAAACAATTGGGGCGACAACTCGCGAGGAGTATCGGAAGCATCTCGAGAAAGATGCTGCTCTGGAGCGCCGGTTCCAGCCGATTAACGTTGAGGAACCTTCGATTGCTCACACTATCGATATTTTGCGCGGTCTGCGGGAGCGCTACGAATCGCATCACAGGGTCAATATCACCGATCAGGCCGTTGTTGCGGCAGCAAATCTTGCCGACCGTTACATTTCTGATCGCCATTTGCCTGACAAGGCTATCGATCTGATTGACGAGGCGGGTTCGCGTATGCGCCTGCGTCGCATGAAACTGCCGCCCGACTATCGCGAGCTTGAGGACAAGATCGCTAAGGTGCGCCACGAGAAGGAAGAGGCGATCGAGGGGCAACAATTCGAGAAGGCTGCCAAACTTCGAGATCAAGAAAAGCAACTTCTCAACGAGCGGGCCTCGAAAGAATCTGAGCGTAAAGATCAAGGCCTCGACCTCTTCAATGAGATCGACGAGGAAGAGATCGCCGAGGTCCTTTCGATGTGGACCGGGATTCCTGTCTTCAAATTGACCGAGGAAGAGACTGAAAAACTTCTTCACATGGAGGATGACCTCCACAAGCGTGTGGTCGGCCAAGACGACGCAATCCGTGCTGTGTCTTCGGCTATCCGTCGCACTCGTGCTGGCCTCAAAGACCCGAAACGGCCTTCAGGCTCATTCATCTTCTTGGGTCCCTCAGGTGTGGGCAAGACCGAGCTGGCTAAAACTCTGAGCCAGTTTCTGTTCGACGATGAAAATGCCATGATTCAGCTTGACATGTCTGAATACATGGAGAAGCACACTGTTAGTCGTCTGTTGGGTTCCCCGCCAGGATACGTTGGCTACGAAGAGGGCGGCCAGCTCACTGAGCAAGTGCGGCGTAAGCCGTTCAGTGTGATCCTTTTTGACGAGATCGAGAAGGCTCACCCTGACGTATTCAACACGTTGCTCCAAATCCTCGAAGAAGGCCGCTTGACCGATGCGCAAGGCCGGACTGTCGACTTCAAAAATACTGTCATCATCATGACGTCCAACTTGGGAACGCAGGATCTGCGCAAGACGGCCGTGGGCTTCGCTCAGACTGGTGAGGCACTGACCTACGAGCGTATGAAGGGCAAAGTTCATGACGAACTCAAGAAGAACTTCCGTCCTGAATTTCTCAACCGCATAGATGAAGTTATTGTCTTCCAAGAACTGACGCAGGACGAGTTGTCCCAGATTGTCGATCTGCTTATGCAGCGAGTGCGGACACAGCTGGAGTCGCAAGGTCTCCAAATCGAGCTCACCGACGCGGCACGCAAGTTACTGTCACACAAGGGCTATGACCCAACTATGGGTGCTCGACCGATGCGTAGAGCGATTCAGCGGCTCGTTGAGGATCCGTTGTCTGAGCGTATCTTGTGGAAGGAATTCCGGGCTGGGCAACTGATCATCGTCGATGCCCAAGATGACGAGATCGCCTTTAGTGTTGTTGCGGCACCAGAGGCAGCGGATGTCCAAGAGCTTGCCGATGCCGACCAAAGCGAGACCCAA
>JBCKKC010000062.1:0-10825 GCA_038904395.1 Acidimicrobiia bacterium
GGTTGTCTCCGCTGAAGCCTAGGTTCCCGGTGCCGGCGACTGTGCTGATTACGCCGTCAGGTGTTACTTTGCGGATGCGATTGTTGTAGGTGTCGGCGATGTAGATGTTGCCGGCAGTATCGATGGCAACACCATCGGGGCCGGCTAGGTCAAGACGACTAGCCAATCGCGTGTTGCCATCGAACCCTGGTTTTCCGGTGCCCGCAATTGTGCTGATTTGGCCTGTGGCCGCGGCGACTTTGCGTATTCGGTTGTTTCTGGTGTCGGCGATATAGATGTTGCCGTCACGATCGATGGCAACACCATTCGGGTTGTTCAGTTGTGCCTTCGTGGGGTCGTTGTCGGTGTTGTAGCCTAGGTTCCCGGTGCCGGTGACTGTGCTGATTTGGCCTGTGGTTTCGGTGACTTTGCGGATGCGGTCGTTGGAGGTGTCGGCGATGTAGATGTTGCCGGCGGTATCGATGGCAACACCCCGCGGGTTGTTCAGTTGTGCCTTCGTGGGGTCGTTGTCGGTGTTGTAGCCTGCTGTTCCGGTGCCGGCGACTGTGCTGATTTGGCCTGTGGTTTCGGTGACTTTGCGGATGCGGTTGTTGAAAGTGTCGGCGATGTAGATGTTGGCGTAACGATCGATGGCAACACCATGCGGGTAGTTCAGTTCTGCTTGTGTGGCGAGGATGTTGTCGGTGTTGTAGCCTGCTGTTCCGGTGCCGGTGACTGTGCTGATTTGGCCTGTGGTTTCGGTGACTTTGCGGATGCGTTCGTTGTAGGTGTCGGCGATGTAGATGTTGCCGTTATCATCGATGGCAACACCCTGGGGTCTGTTCAGTTCTGCATGTGTGGCGGGGCCGCCGTCTCCGCTGAAGCCTAGGTTTCCGGTGCCGGCGACTGTGCTGATTACTCCGGTAGGTGTTACTTTGCGGATGCGGTTCTTGTCGGTGTCGGCGATGTAGATGTTGCCGTTTTTGTCATGGCTGACACCAAAGGGGCCAGAGAGTTGGAGGTCTGTCGCTAGCTGACTGTCGCCATTAAAGCCTAGATGGCCTGTTCCGGCACTGGTCGCGATATTGCCAACTTGCATGGTGTTTGATGGGGTGTCTATGCAGCGTTTTGCTGTTAGTGGTTGACTGGCGTCGAGAGCACGGGCCGCGTCGATCACGCCCCCGGTTAGCACTTTGCATGGACTTGAGAGAGTATCGAGGGTTGTTGTGCTGTTCAAGATTTGCGCTTTGATCGTTCTGGCAGTATCTAGGTTGGCCACTCGATTTGGGTTCTCTGCCAGCTGCGACGAGACGATCAAGGCTGCGAGGCCACTCACGAACGGCGCAGCCATTGAGGTGCCCGAATAGGGCCCATACCTGTTGCCGGGCAATGTCGAGAGAATGTCTTTACCAGGGGCAGCGACATCGACGCTAGTGGCGCCAAAGTTTGAATATGGAGAGAGCTGGCCTGTGTTGTCAACGTTCGCTACCGAGATGATGTTTCCCAAACCATAGTTGGATGGATAGTGTGGCCTGTCATCAGTGTTTGAGTGATCATTGCCGGCAGCAGCGGCAACGACCACCCCGGCCTTTCCTGCCTCTTGGAGTGCCTCTTTGTTGGCGTCATTATAGGAGTAGTTGCCATATGAAGCGTTAATGACGTTTGCCCCATGTTTAACTGCGAAGGCAATCGCCGCGATCGAATCCGAAACGTGTGAGTTCTCTCCCCCAGCGCTCAGCGGCATGATTTTTGTGTTCCAGGCCATGCCGGCAATGCCTTTGGCGTTGTTACCTTGGGCGGCAGCAATTCCGGCCACATGTGTTCCGTGACCAATGGGGTCGGAGAGGTCAGCATTTTTGTTTATGAAGTTCCAGCCGTGCTCCGGATTGTCGATTCCCGAAGTCGGATCAAATTTGGGGTTGGTCCAAATGTTGTCTTTTAGGTCTTCGTGGTTGATATCAACGCCGGAATCGATCACGGCGATGGTGACTTGGGGTGATCCTTTGGTCTTTTCCCAGGCTTGTTGAGCATGAATGTCCACTCCGCGCGGTTGAAGATGTAGAGCCCACTGGTATCGCTCGAAGGGACTGGCTTCTGCTACGTTTTGCCCCTTGGGCAGGGTGATAGCAGGGGGGGCAGTTTGTTGTTTCGGCGGCGGATATAGAGGATCATCCGGGGGATCTGCATCGAGTTTCACGGGGGCATTTCGTTCAACATCGGTAGCAATTCCGCTCGCGGGGAGATCTTTTTTGACCTCGGCCTCGGTTGTTTTTTGGTTGGATGTTGCCGTAACCCACGGGTGAAGAAGAAGTGGTTTAATGTCGCTGAAGTCATGATCCTTAAGCACCTGATATTGATGATGGCGATCTCCATCCGCAAGCTTGATCATAAAGTAGCGTGTTTTAACGCGACTGTCATCACCGGGCTGCCCGTGCGTCTCAGCCTGGAGCGCACTTTGGCGAGCCGGCGCGGCACAGCTCGCGGCAACAAAAGTGACCGCCACCAGCACAACCATTATCCGGACTAACTTGAGCGTCATGACTTGCCCCTCGACGGGGTGGAGGGTCTTACCCTCACCATCGGCGAGTAACAGCACAACCTTTAGCAGTTCATGCAGGTCTTACTAATTGGGCTGTAACAATGCTGCGGCGTGTCAAGGGCACTCCAGTATTGCTCGTAGCTAGATGCGTTGCTTAAGGCGGAGGTAAGCGTCGATGAGGGCGGGAGAGAACCGCTCGGGTGGCGCGTCGATCACTTCGACGCCGAGGCTGTTCAGAATTAATCGGACTTGGCGACGATTGCGAAGTGTATCGATGGCGACGGCTTGACGGAGGGCAGCTTGCTCGTCGTGTGGACTCATGCGGGCAGCGTCCGTGATATCCGGATCGGTCACCGAAGCGGTAACAACCAAGTGGTGGCGGGCCAGGGTGGGCACGGCTGCGATGAGCGGCGCCGAAACTGTCTCGTCCATGAGATCGATGAAGAGCACGATCAAGGAGCGTTTCATGCTGCCCGCTATTCGAAATGCCAGGTCATAGTCGCTTTCAACAGGGCTGGGCTGGAGCTTGCTCATGGCGGACATGATGGCGTTACCTTGGCGCCGCCCGGGGCGATACTGCGTTTGCACTTGCGAGTCGAAGGCCAAGAGGCCGACGTTGTCGTCAAGGCTGGCACACACATAGGCCATAGCAGTGGCGGCATTGAGTGCAAGGTCGAGTCGGGTGAGATCGTTGACTGGGGCAGCCATCAGTCGGCCGGTGTCGACAACGAAGAGAATGTTTTGGTTCCGTTCCACCCGGTATTGCCTCGAGATGGGCGTGCCCTTGCGGGCTGTGGCTCGCCAATCGATAAGTCGAAAGTCGTCGTCGGGTCGATATTCTCGCAGAGACTCGAAATCAGTACCGATGCCGAGCACCCGGGTGTTGCGCAGGCCGGGGTCATCCCTTCGTTTGCGAACGGCGAACTGCCACCGCTTTGCTTCTTTCACGTTTGGATATACGACGATCTCGTCTTGGGGACACAGCAGGAATCGCTTCACTACGAGACCTAAGCGGCTTTTGGCGCGCAACTCTAGGGGCAGGCACTTGTGGCGCCCCCGTTGCTTGGCGACCAGGGTGAAGGGAACTTCTACGATACCTTGTGCCGGGATAGTGACCTGGACAGTATCTTGTGCGGTGCTGATCGAGGCGGGGAGTGGTAGTCGAAGCGGCCCAGCTACAGCATGATCGGATGTGTTCATCACTGTGACCGTGAGTTGCTCGGGAACTGCCAGCGAGAAAATTGCGGCGTGCGATCGCCGGCCAATTAGCTGGCCGGCCGGTGGCAGGCTTCGGGTGTCGGCGATTAGAACTACAAAGATGGCAGCATTGATGGCAAGCAAAGTGAGGCCACTGCTGGCGATGTTGGATCCGGCCGAGAACAGCAATAGATAGAGTCCGGCCACCAGCAGCAGGACTACGCTCAAGCGTCCCGTTGGGACATAGGCAATCTTGAGTTGGGTCGGCGGGGCCGGCTGGTCGTTCGCTCTGGTTGGAGTCAACGTCAGTGTGGTCAGCGCGGCACCTCCACGGATTGCAGGACACTGGCGACGACATCGTCTGTGCGATAGCCCTCGAGGTCAGACTCTGGCTGAAGAATGAGTCGGTGGCGCAGCAAGGGTGGGGCCAGTCGTGCCACGTCATCGGGTGTGACATAGTTGCGGCCCTCAATGTAAGCAGATGCTTTAGATGCATGCAAGAGAGCGGCTGACGCTCGAGGGCTCGCTCCCAGGGTTAGCGTTGGTGCCACTCGGGTGCGACGACAGATTTCTAGCATGTAATTGGCCACTTGTGAACTGACCTCGACCTGCTTGGCCTGGTTGGCAGCGTGTTGGAGCTCTTCAAGACTAACGACAGGTTGGATGCCGGCCGAGTCAAGGTGTGACGGATCAAGGCCCGTATGATGCAACCACATCATACGGCGTTCGGCTTCTTCGGGTGGATAGTCAATGTCGATCTTGAATAAGAAACGGTCCAACTGTGCCTCAGGTAACGGATAGGTTCCCTCATATTCGACCGGATTTTGGGTGGCTGCAACGAAGAAGGGCCACTTAACGTTGCGAGTGTCACCATCGACGGTCACAGACCGCTCTTCCATCACTTCTAGAAGGGCCGATTGGGTCTTGGGGGGCGTGCGGTTGATTTCATCGGCTAGAAGAATGTTTGTGAAGATCGGCCCGGGGCGGAATTGCAGGTCGCCGTCACGCAATATGTTCGTGCCAGTCAAGTCAGACGGCATCATATCGGGAGTGAACTGGACCCGCCGAAAGTCAATACCCAGAGCCTGAGAGGTGGCCCTAACGAGAAGTGTCTTTGCCGTACCAGGCACGCCCTCCAACAGGACGTGACCCCCGACGAGCAGGGCGATGAGGAGCTGATCGATCGCCTGGTCGGCTCCAACCACTGCCTTGGCCACCTCATTGGCGAGCTTGTTGCGAAGTTCCATTTGTTTAGTGTTCCTCTCGGTCGTGATCAGGATTCTTGTGGGTTGAGCACGGCCCTTACACGGGTTGCCGCCTCACTGAATTGAACAAAAGTCACTGAAGGGGCTGCGGCGTTGTATGAGAGCACAGTAGCGACATCGTGCGTGTTGATACCCAATTCGTGAGCTCGCTCGATCAGATGCCGGTCACTTGGTGGTTGGCCGGTGTGGACACGTTTGCGCAGTTCATCCCTGATATTGGATTGCACAATGGCCGCTGCCTGATTGAATCCGCCAGATTCTTTCAGTCCGCGGGCAAATGCATTGATGTATTCGATCCGCTTGCGCCGCGGTGTGGTCGGCTCGGGCAGGGGAGGGCCAAAGTGGACGGCAGCACCGAAAGCAAACACAATGCCGGCCAGTAGCGTTTCTAGCAGAATGAGTTGGATTCCCCTGGGTAGTGCGCCTAAGAGGCCCGGTTTGATGCGAGGTTTGTGATGGTACTGGTCGAAATAGATAGGCAAGTCTTTGGGGCCAACAAGGGCCTGGGCAAATCCGGCGTTCATGCCCTTGACTAGACCATCGTTTTGAACCGCCAGTGGGTCAGCCACGGCGATTAGAGTCCCACCCGGTTGATCCTTCTCTCGGGCCTGGTACCGCAGCGCGTACACATTGGCGTCAGCCCCATTCGTCATCCTGAGGGAGGCACCAGCCGGGTTTGTCCCAACAAGATTGTAAGTGCTGGCTACCTCTGGTCCCTCCCCGTTCGTCATCCTGAGGGAGCGCAGCGACCGTGAGGATCCAGGCTGTGGCGCAGCCGCAGGTCCACCCGCAAGCTTGATCCATCCTGAATTGCTCGCTTCGCTCGCAAGAACAGTAATGCCTGGATTGCTTCGCTCCGCTCGCAATGACGACAATGTTGCTAGCTCCACTGGTGTTTTCGGCGTGACGGCATCGGCTTTCGGCGGGATCTTGTATAGCGCCAGGGCTGGGCTGCGGGTGAAGGTCCGATTTGGATGGACATCAAGTTCGCTCACGTTTGCGGTCTCGGGGGTTGGGGCGCCAGAACGAGGCGACTCGGTCTTTTGTGATGGAGGCGCTGAGGTTTCGACAAGTTTGATGTCCTTGACAAAAGTGGAGACTAGGTCGGGCTGAAGTGGATCCACCACGACCAGGCGCCGGCGTGTTGATCCTCGCAACCACCGCTCAAGAGCCCCGATCTCTCGACTGCCAACCTCGGGGGCTGACACCGTCACGAGGGTGCCTTGATCGGGGAGCGGTCGCTTGTCGAAGGCTGTTGATCGGTCTTTCACGTCGTAACCGAGCTTGGTGAGCATTTGGGCCCAGCCCAGTACGCCCTCAGGCCCTTTATTCTCGTATGATCCAGGCGCATCTTTTGCGTCGTCACCGATTTTCTCGCCACCCAAAAATTGCATCACGATTGCAAAGCCGACGACAAATACTGCTAGCAGGAGCAGTCCGCGTGCCAAGGATCCCTGACTCTTTTGTTTCATTGCGGCCGCCCATCGTCGGGCGCCCCGGCGTTGACTGGAGGGGACAGATTTTCGAACAGGCCAGTCCATAGGTGGTGTGACGTGTTGAACGTTTGAGCGTCGGCTTCCACACGTCCGAATGCGGTTACTTCAACTGTCTGATTTAGCTTGCGCAATGACCTCGCCGCTACCGTATCTCGCTCCGCCAAAAGGGACGCATACGTTCCGTTCGTGCGAGCTGGGTCAAATGCGATCACGCTTGCATCGTCGAGACGTAAGATCCCTGCATGGTGGAGGAAACGTACGGCATTGCTGTAGTCACCTCGAGTGGCTGCCTCTTGGGCACGCCTATCCCAATCGATCGGCTCACTTGGGCCATGGCCGTGGTGCTCCAAGGCTCTTCCCTCGATCGTCGTCTCATCGGTTTGTTTCTTCTTGGCCCGGTGCTTCCTGGTTGAGCGAATTAAAGCCCGCACAATCAGCGCAATGATCGCGGTAATCGCCAACGTGACTAAGGCCAGGACCAAGAGTTTCACAACCGACGCCACGAACTGGCTGGGTGTACCCGAGAACCCTTTGAAGATCCCCGAGAGCCAATCCGACAGTTTCTGAAGGAGCCTTTTGAGCCAGTTGGGCTTGGGCTTTGGTTGTGGTTTAAGGATTTCGCGAGCGACCTCTCTGGCATGGGCGGGATCGACTGGATAGACCCCAGAGGATGTAATTTCCCCAAGGGCCAGAGAGAGCTGTTGGGCTTGCTTCCGTTGGAATTGGCCCGGCGGCAGGGTTGGTCCGGTCCAGCGGGTCACTTTGCCATCGGGCAAGATCACAGCGTCAATGCCCGAAAGATCACCTTGCTCTCCGTTGGCGATGGCATCCACCCGGGCACGCAAGTCATCGAAACTGATCGGCTCCGACTCACGAGCTTGCGTGACGCGATGACGTAACCGTGCACCCCTTTCGTCATCCTGAGGGAGCGCAGCGACCGTGAGGATCCAGCTGCGGCGAAGCCGCAGGTCCACCCGCATGATGGATCCAAGTGAATTGCTCGCTTCGCGTCGCATTACAGTAAAGCCTGGATTGCTTCGCTCCGCTCGCAATGACGAAAGGCCTGTTAGCGACACTCGGGCGATGGCGTGCTGAATGAGTACCCGCGGCATGAGTCCGGTGAACACAACAAGTGCGCTGATCAGGACGAGAAGCAGACAGACTCGCTGTCGCTTCATCGGGGTGCTCCTGCAGCGTCGAGGAGGAGCTCGATGTCGAGTGCTTCTCTGCGCACACGAGCATCGAAATAGGCAACAAGCGGGACGAGCGTAACAACTGCTATCACCAGAGTCGTACCGATCAGGTCAACAACGAAGGAGATGAGCACGCCAAGCACGTTGCGTGTTCCCTCGGGGAGCACGTCAATAAGGGCACTGCGGCCCATGCTTAAGGCGAGAATCACAATGCCGGCCATAAGAAAGACCAGTACGTAAGTCATGAGTGAGCGCCACCATCCGTTGGCCCGTAGAAGCTGACGGCTGCGACGCAACGCCTTGAAGCCTCTCTGACCTTCGGCCTCGGTGACGACCAACCCGAGTGAGTTACCGATGGAAACAGTGATGGCCACGATATAGGCCAATACCAGCAATATAATCCGGCCGGCCTGAAGGGCGCCGTGGGTTTCAGGAACGTGAAGTAAAAAGACCGGAATCCACGGAACAGTGAAGGCCGATATTGTGGCCAGACTGTGATGACCGGCCGTCGGGCGGCGAATTATCTCGCCGGGAGACACCGTTGCATCCATCCAAGTAGCCAGCCCTGCCCGAGCAATCCAGCTAGCGCCAAAACAAAACGCCACATAGACGGACAAAATATCACTAATGCCTGTTACTTGTAACCAAACGCCCTGGAGTACTCCAGGGCGTTGTGACCCGACATAGAGCGCAACAAGTTTCAATAACGAAGCCGCAACAAGGGGGACTGCTGCTGCCACAGCTGCGATCCCGACAAAGAGCCAAGGGGCAGCTAGCAGCGTTACGAGGCTTGCGTCAAAGATTTCTGCTGGCCCCAGTGGGCGCAACTGAAGTAGGTTTTCTCGAGGTTCCACAAGCTCTATCTAACAATCCGGCCGAGCGCGAGAGATGAACAGAAGAATGATATATCTCGACCATGCTGCGTCGACGACAATGCGCGAAGAAGCAATTGCGGCGATGCAACACTTATGGGCTGACAGCCCAGCGAATCCTGCCGGAGCGCCCCGGCTTTAGCCGTGGGCGAGACGTCAGGAAACTGACACTACAAGACCCGGACTTCGTGCCACGCAGTGACGTACCGAGGAGCGGGACACTATACTTAGCGCCACTGGAAGGCGCAAAAGACAGTTTCGGCACTGTGAGACGCAGTCCGTATGCTGGTTTGGGTAATGGATGTGCCCAAGGGTGCTCCCGGTGGTTGATTGTTTCGCCAGTCGCAACAGCAACGTTGTCCCGAAAGACCGACAATGAACTAGTCAGATCTAGCAGACTGGCGGGCTCCGTGCACGAATTAACCTCACCAACACCGGCAGCCGCCGCCGAATTCCTTTGGTGTCTGTGGGATTAACGGTTGGGGAGCAGGCGGGGCAGACAACTCTTCGGTGCGCTTTCTCGCCAGATCGGCGATTTCCGTCCTTAACTGGGCTAGACGACCTTCGCGCGCGTGACGGACGGTTTCAAGTTCGATCGCCCGACCATATTGATCAGCATTTAACGCGGCATGGAGCCCAGCGACCTCATCACTACTCTCGACTGATTTGAACGCTGCGTATATGGCACCAACTTTTGAATGATGCAGCGAGCCGAGTTCCATCGGTGCATCGCTGGGATTCAGTTCCATTAATTCCATTTGACCATGTAAAAGTGAGGCCGCCGCATTCTGGACAGGAGGGGAATGCCTCACAAGGCCGACGTCGTGGAGCGACTGTAACTCATCTCGGAGCGCACCGTTTTCGACGAAGACGTTCTTGACCATCCAATTCCTTCGGTCTTTGAAGGGGTCTTCTTCTGCCGGTATCGCAGGGAGTTTCCCTTCGAGTCTTCCCATTTTTCCTTCTATTTCCTCGACCCGCCTTGCCCCCACTTGTTCCGATAGCTCGTTCCGCACCTTCCGGATATAATCACCTGTTCCAGGAGAGGTATTCACCTTGTTGAAGACTGAAAGGACTGGGTGCGAACTGTAAACTGTCAGCTCATTACGGGCCGAAGCAGCAGCGAAACTATCGCTGGTACCGTTCACCCGAGACATTATCAGTCCTACATCGAGCCGGTTCTTCGCCGTTGCTAGTGCCCCCCTCAAAGCGTCTGCTGCATCGGCTGCAGCTTCACCCTCTGGGAATACGATTGATATAAAAGCCTGTTGAAATGCTTGGGCTCGTGGACCGACATCGAACAGGGCATTGACAAAGACCGAGAACTGAAGTGTATGACCGGTTGGGTCGGTGCAGGTTGTGGTGGGGATGGTTGTGCAGTAGGTTGAGCGGTTTTGGAGGTTTTGGTCAAGGCTGTCGGTTTGGGTGAAGCGTGTTTGGGTGAGGGGGAGGATTCTGTAGTTGCCTAGGTGTTGGGTGTTTGTTGTGGTGTTTGTTCGTGCTTGGTTGTATAGGTAGGGGTTGGTGTTGATGTTGGTTGTGTCTGTGGTGGCCGGGGTGCCGTTTTGGGTTGTGGTGGTGTTGCGGCCGTAGGGATCGTAGGTGTGGTAGAGAGTTTTCGTGGGGTCGGTTGGGTTGTTGCCGGTTTCGGCTGTCGTGTTTTTGATGCCGTCGGTGTTGAGCCAAGTCGTGGAGGGTTGGCCTGTGGGGGTTGTGAGTGTTCGTGCGGTTTTGCCGAGGTGGTAGCTGGCGGTGGTGCCGTTTTGGGTCTGGTTGATGGGTGTGGTTGGGCTTAGCCAGTAGTTGGTGGTGGATGGGTTGGTGCCGGTCTTTTCGGTTTTGACTGTGCCGTCAGGCCAGCGGGTGTAGGTGGTGGTGGCTTTGCTGGGTGTGGTGATTGTTTTGGTTTGGTTGAGGGTGTTGTATGTGTAGGTTTGGCCGGTTGGGTCTTGGGTTTGGTTGTTGTTGAGGTCGTATGTGGCGGATTGTATTTGGCCTGCGCTGGGGTTGTTGTACGTGTAGGTGGTGGCGCCCTTGGCGTCTTGGATTTGTGTGATGTTGCCGGCTATGTCGTAGGTGTAGTTGGTTTTGTTTTCGTTGGTGGTGGTTGTGACGAGACGGTTTTTCCAGTCGTATGTGTGTGTGCGTGTGACGCTTTGGTATGGGGTGGTCGTGGCGTGTGTAGCGATTCGTGGTGAGCTGGTGGTGTTGTCCCAGGTGTAAGCATCGTTTTGGATGAGTGTGGCGCCGGTGGGGCATGTTAGTGGTGATGGTGAGGTTGGTG
>JBCKKC010000063.1:0-10804 GCA_038904395.1 Acidimicrobiia bacterium
ACGTGTGTTCCTAGCAGTTCAGAGGTCCTTTCGTTGAAAGTGGTGTGGCGCGCGTGCGTCTGTGTCTTGATTGCCTTCGTGGTCGCTGGCTGTCGTGTTGACCTCGCTAGTGGCACGAGCATCAATAGTTCTGGTGGCGGCGCCGTTACATTTGCGCTCCAGATTGACCAGGCAGCGCGTGATGAACTTGTCCGCTCCGGCCAAAACCAACTCTTAGGGGCGCTCTTTGAGGGCAAGCCTGAGCCCAGGGCCGGTCAGTCTCCTGCACCAAGTGGCGAACCATCTCCCTTTGCCGGGCTTGTGGAATCAGGCTGGAAGATCAAACATGGCGAAAATCGTGTCGAGTTGGCTCACCCGTTCGCTCGTCCGGCCCAGCTTCCTGGACTGATTGAGCAGGTATTTGGCAAAGGGTCCAAAGGTCAGACACCTCTTGTGAACGGAGTCTCGCTTGAGGCAGAGCGCGGCTTTTGGAAGACGCACTTGCACTATCGGGGTCAGGCGCAACTTAACAATGAGAATCTTGTCGCGCTGCTGGCGCAAGGCTTGAAAAAGGCACCCACTGTTGCAGAGCTCGAGGCTGTGTTTGGTCAGCGCTTGGGTGATCTGGTCAGGCTGCGATTCAGTGTCGATATCGCCGGCTCTGTGACCCACGTCGAGACAGATCCCACTCCAACCGTTGCAAGGCCCGGCCACTACGAGTGGCTCCTGTCAGTCGGTGACTCCGCCCATCTCGACGTGTCAACGCAAGCTTGGAACTGGCCCATCTATGTGATTGCGGGCTTTGGTGTTTTGATTGGGATTGTCCTGTTGAGTGGTCTGGCAGTCTTCATTTTTGCAAGGCTGCGACGCCGGCCAGCTTGACATGGTGGGGTCCCTCCGCTCAGAATCGGGGCGGAGGTTTTTTATGACTAGCTCGACGGCACAAGCGAAGCATGCATCTATTTGGTTGGAGGAGGCTGATACTGACAAGCCGAAGAAGTATCCACGGCTAGATGGCGAGCGCGAGGTGGATGTTGCCATTGTCGGCGCGGGCATCGCCGGTCTTTCTTGCGGCTATCTTCTCAGCCAGCAGGGTTTGAGTGTGGCTGTCTTGGATATGGGCAAGATTTGTAATGGGGTGACCGGTTACACGACAGGGAAAGTATCGTCGCAGCACGGCCTTATTTATGCTGACCTAATTGACAAGCACGGACTTGAGCGGGCGCAAAATTATGCCGTAGCCAACGAGGCTGCCATTACCCAGATCGAGGCTCTTGTCGCCGAGCTCAAGATTGATTGTGGTTGGGAGCGGCTACCAGCGTTTGTCTATACCCTTACGGATGCGTTGATGGGCAAAGTCGAGGCGGAGCACAACGCAGCACGCAAGGTGGGGCTGCCTGTCAGCCTCGCTCCAAATCCTGGCCTGCCATATGAGGTCCGGGCTGCCCTGCGCGCCGACAATCAGGCCCAGTTCCAGCCGTTCGATTATTGCCTGGGATTGGCCCGGGGGATCAGTGCCAACGGGGGCGAGCTTTTTGAAGACACTCGAGCTCTCGACGTCACGGCCCAGAAGCAAGGGCGGCGCTACGAAGTCAAGACCGACGCGGGCAATGTCTTTGCCGACTGGGTAATCATTTGTACCCAACTTCCATTCCGAAACCAGGGCGGCTTTTTCGCCAAGACGATTCCAGTGTGCTCCTATGCCGTTGCTCTAAGTGGTGACGGGTCGATGGATCTCGACGGAATGTATATCAACGTCGAAGAGCCCACTCGTTCCGTGCGGACGTTTCGCCATGCCGACAAGGAATATCTCGTGGTAGCTGGCGAAGGCCACAGGACGGGCGAAGGCGACGACATGGCCCAGCATTATGCGAATCTTGAGCAGTGGGCGCTTGAGAACTTCTCAGCTACCCAGGCCGACTATCGGTGGTGGGCGCAAGATTATGTCTCCGTTGACAGGGTCCCATTCATCGGGAGGGAATCGAGCGGCGAGCACATCTTGGTCGCGACCGGATTTGGCAAGTGGGGCATGACCAACGGCACGGTGGCAGCCATGATGCTTACCGACATAATCAGGGGGATTCCCAATGCGTGGGCCCAGGTATTCGACGCCACCCGTGTCAACGCGCTCAAGGATGCCCCCCAAATGATGAAAGGTGGCGCCAAGCTGGCCAAACACTACGTTGGCGATGTTTTCCGAAAATTCGGCGCGCCGTCAGTTGAGACACTGGAGCTTGGTAGTGGGGCGCTAGTCAAGACGGCCAAGGGCCGGCGGGCTGTCTACAAAGATGAGCAAGGCAATATCAAGGCTGTATCGGCTCGGTGCACGCACATGGGCTGTTTAGTCAGTTTTAACGATGCCGAATCAACTTGGGACTGTTCTTGTCACGGCTCCCGCTTCGATGTCGATGGCAAAGTCATCCACGGCCCAGCCATCGCCGATTTGGAAGCTGAGGATGTCAGCTAGCCCTTTGCCGGGGCGAGCGGGGCCGCACCAGGCGAGAGGGAGCGTTCGATTGCTTCTAGTGACTTGTTTCTTGTTTCGGGTACTCTGGTTTTGACGAAGATGAGTCCGATGAACGAGATAGCAGCGAAGATGAAAAAGGAGATCCCAACCCGGCTGGCAATGCCAGGACTGCCAACCAGAATTGGGAAGCTGAGGCCGACAATAAAATTGGCCCACCAGTTGGTGGAAGTAGCGAAGGCTGCTGCACGGCCACGAATCGACAAGGGAAATACTTCGGATACGAGCAGCCAGCCGATAGGCCCAAGTGAAAATGCGAATCCGATCACGAAAGTGATCAGGGCAATAAGCACGACGATGTGAGTGATTGTTGACTCAATCTGAAGCGCTATGCCGCCAAGGACAAGGCTGAAGACGATGACCGAGAGTCCGGCATAGAGAAGTGGTTTGCGGCTATATTTGTTGACCAGCTTGATCGCAACAACTGTTGTGGCAACATTTATGACACCAATCACGAGTGATGCGACGGCACTTGCATTTCCCCCCTTGAATCCTGCAATCTCAAAGATATTTGTTGAGTAATACATGATGGCGTTGATTCCACAAAATGCCTGGAGCATGATAATTCCAACGCCGGCTATGAAGGCGGGGCGGACTTGCTTGCTGAAGAGGTGAGACCATTTTGATGACTTCTCAACCTGCATCGTCTGAACTATATCGTTGAGCTCGGAATCGACGTCTGAGCTCTCGCGGAGCTGAGCAAGTGTCTTACGAGCACCTTCTAAGTCACCCTTGGTGATTAGATAGCGAGGACTTTCGGGCACCGAAATCATGGCCAGCAATTGGACCAATGCGGGGATGACTGCCAAGAGAATCATCACGCGCCAGTTCTGCGTTGGGGTCAAAGCCAGTCCGGCTATGAAGGCAAGAAGGATTCCGATCGTGATGGAAAGTTGGAACAGCGTTACCATGCCGCCGCGTTTGTCTGGTGGAGCAACTTCGGCAATGAAGAGCGGCGTGACACTTGACGTGACACCAATTGCTAGACCGATGATGATGCGCCCCACGATCAGCACGGACACTTCTGGAGCGAGAGCGGCAAGAAATACGCCGAACATGAATAGTACGCCCGACACCATAATCGTGACCTTACGACCTATTCTGTCGGCCAAATATCCGCCGCACAAGGCCCCAACAGCCGCGCCGGCAAGCAAGCATGAGACCACAACTCCTTTAAGGACAGAACCCAGGCCAAAGTCTTTAGTGATGAATTGAATTGCGTCGTTAATACTGGAAGCATCGTAGCCAAAAAGAACGCCGCTCAGGCCGGCAATAAAGGTGATGCGCCAAATAAATCCGCCCCCAGCTGCTTCTTCAATAGCGGGGGTTATCTTTGTCGTCACTTGACCTCACCTCTGAGAGTTGACGGCCGAAAATAGCCAAGCCTAATTACAGCAAAATCCCGGGCCCAACGGGTGGCTAGTCCTGATTATTTCGGGAGAGGCGGCCAAAAGTGTCACACCCCTCGGTTACTGTGCTCCCATGATGAAGAAAAAGAGTTCGCACTCAACCTATCGGTGTCAGAGTTGTGGGAAAGATGCTTCCCGCTGGTTTGGCCAGTGCCCCGGCTGTAGTGAATGGGGCACGATCGTCGAAGAACTGTCAGCTGCTAGTCCCGAAGTTGATGAGTTCGATGCAATGATTAACGCTGACTACGGCAGCACACCCATTCCGTTGTGTGAGGTGTCGACGGGCGATGCCAAACATCGGCCATCTGGGATAAATGAGCTCGATCGCGTACTTGGTGGCGGGATCGTGCCTGGCGGGACAATCCTGCTCGGCGGAGAGCCCGGCATCGGCAAGAGCACGTTGTTGTTGCAACTGCTCCAAAGCGTGGCTCGCTCAGGCTCAGGATCTGGCGGCAGTCTCCTAGTGACAGCTGAGGAGTCTGTTGAACAGGTACGTTTGAGAGCTGACCGGCTTGGCCAGTTGAATCCGCGCGGGTTTGTCGTGGCCCACGAGTCTGTTGGCTCGATCATCAAGAGCATGCGCGACCTTAGGCCTTCTGTTGTTGCCGTTGACTCAATTCAAACGATTCGAGACACACGCCTAGAGAGCGCTGCGGGTACGGTAGCTCAGGTAAGAGAGTCGGCGGGCGTGCTCGTACGTGAGGCCAAAGCACTTAATATGGCTTTGGTGCTAACAGGTCACGTAACCAAAGATGGCTCGCTTGCGGGGCCACGCGTGTTGGAACATCTTGTCGACGTGGTACTCAATTTTGAAGGCGACCGTCACCACGCGTTGAGAGTGTTACGCTCCGCGAAGAATCGGTTCGGAGCGACCGGAGAGTTGGGCTTTTTTGAGATGCGCCAGGAGGGCTTAGTTGAAGTGCCGGATGCTTTCGGCTTGCTGGTGGGTCGACGCAATGTCGATACGCCAGGCAACGCTGTAGCCTGCACAATCGAGGGTCAAAGGTCGTTGTTGGTTGAGTTGCAAGCGCTGGTCTCGTCTGCGGGATCGGGTGTGCCAAGAAGATCTGTCACTGGCATTGACATCAACAGGATCAATGTCTTGTGTGGCGTGTTGGATAAGCGTTTGGGCATGCAGTGTGCTCATTGCGATGTGTTTGTCTCGGTGGCCGGAGGCATGCGACTTTCAGATCCTGCTACTGACTTGGGGGCAGCCATCGCCATTGCTTCTTCTTTCACAGAGCGTCCCGTGCCCGTTGATATGGTATTCATTGGCGAAGTGGGCCTTGGCGGTGACGTGCGCCCTGTCGCCCACCTCGATCGCAGGCTCCGTGAAGCGGTCCGATTCGGCTATCGCCGAATCGTCATTTCCGAAGCTGCGGCTGCCGCCACAGTCAAAGACTTGGGCCAGCTTGACCCAGATGTGGAGATTATTGGTGTTGACACAGTCGCTCAGGCTCTAGAAGTTTTGTGAAAGGTATCCCCTCACGTCCCCTGCTTCGTCATCCTGAGCCCTGGCGTCAGCCAGGGCGTGAGGATCCACCTGCGGCGAAGCCGCAGACCAACCGCCATGTGTCGAGCTATTTTGAAATTGTTCGCTTGGCGTCGCAAAACAACCTTGGGGGTGACCGGGTAAGGGTCTCCCCGCTGCCACGCTCTGCCAAAGCGCAGGGCTCGTAATGGCGGTTGGCTGGTCGCTCGGGCCCCGTGGGTGTGATTCAAACCGAGAAGCTGGCCCAATCGGGTTCTCAGACGTGTTACGGTGGTGATGTGTTCGACTGGATTAGCAAGAATATGCTCGAGAGCCTTTCATACGTGGCGCCGGGCACACCCTTGCGAGAAGGAATAGATCGAATTTTACAAGCAGGCATCGGTGGCCTGATTGTCTTAGGTGCTACCCCGCGGGTTACTGAGATTTGTTCTGGCGGGTTTTTGATTGAAGCGCCGCTTACGCCGCAGCGTCTCAGCGAGTTGTCCAAAATGGATGGGGCAATTGTCCTAGATGATACCGCCGAGAACATTATTCGGGCCAACGTCCATTTGGTGCCTGATGCATCCACTTTCACGACCGAGACGGGGACTCGTCACCGGACGGCCGAGCGAGTAGCACGCCAGACCGATTCCACAGTCATTTCTGTATCGCAGCGCATGTCGTTGATTTCGGTCTACTGCCGAGATCAGAAACGAATCCTGCAGCAGGTTTCTCGAGTGCTAGCGCGCGCGAATCAGGCTGCTGCCACGCTAGAGCGATATAGAGGCCGCTTCGACGCCGTGGCAGCGTCGCTCTCGGCGCTAGAGGTTGAAGATCTGGTCACAGCCCGCGATGTATTGTTGGTTTTGCAGCGGGGCGAGATGGTCCGTCGCATAGGCAAGGAAGCGGAAATTCTTCTTGTTGAGCTGGGTGTCGAAGGCCGCCTTCTGAAGCTTCAAGTTGATGAGCTTTCGGCGGGCGTTGATAGCGAGCTCAGCTACGTAATCCGTGACTATTACGTCGAGATGAAATCTTTCTCTCCCGAAGATGCTTACGAACTCTTGCGACGCACCCCAACTGAGCAGCTTGCTGATCCGGCTTCGGTGGCCCGCGTTTTGGGCATTTCTGCCGCCAATATCGATGCGGCTTTGAGCCCGAGGGGTATCCGTTTCCTGGCCCGCATCCCCCGCCTGTCTCCGGTCATCATAAGTCGCATCACCAGCCGTTTCGATAACCTCCAGAAGGTCCTCAATGCTTCACTTGGCGATCTTGAGTCGGTCGACGGTATCGGCGAGCTGCGTGCTCTCCAAATCAAAGAGGGTCTAGCTCGTTTGGCCGAGTCTTCGATCTTAGATCGTTACAGTTGAGTCTTTCGTATGATTCACCTCTCCTTTGCCGGGGTGGCGCTGCCAGGCCTTCGTCATTGCGAGCCCTGGGCTTTGGCAGGGCGTGGCAATCCAGGCTTTACATATTCTGCGACGCGAAGCGAGCAATTCAAAGTGGTTCGAAGGTTGGACGTAAATGAGTGACGATGCCTGGGTAATTATTTGTGCGGCGGGAACAGGTAGGCGCGCAAGCGGTGGGAGTGATACCGCTAAGCAGTATCGGCAATTGGCCGGAAAGAGTGTGCTGGCTTGGTCGCTAGAGGCGATGCATGCCTGGAACCCAGCGGCGATCAATATCGTGATTGTCTGTGATGATCCCGATGTCGTGCGGCAGGCTGGAGTGAGTGAGGGATCACTGGGTGTGGCCGCAATTGTGCGGGGTGGCCAAGAGCGGACGGACTCGGTTATGGCTGGGTTGGCCGCCGTTCCCGATGATGCTGTATTTATTGCTGTTCATGACGCGGCGAGGCCTTTGGCATCGGCCAGCTTGCTCAGCGCCGGGCTTGAGCTACTGGCGCAGAGTGAAGATATCGACGGGGTAGTACCCGGCCTTCCAATCGCTGACACTGTGAAAGTGGTTGATTCCGAAGGCACTGTTCTTAACACGCCGCCCCGCAGCGCGTTAGTTCGGGTACAAACCCCACAAGTGTTTCGGGCCCAAGCATTGCGCAACGCCTACGAGCAGTTCGTTGCCCGAGCCACGACTCCAGGGTCGACTGATTCGGTCGCAACCGACGATGCTTCCGTGGTTGAGCGCTCTGGCGGCCGAGTTGTCGTGTTTCCCGGTGACCCAGACAACCTCAAGATCACCTATCCTCTCGACTTCGAACTAGCCGAACTGCTCTTGCACAAGCGAACCCTCTCGTCATCCTGAGGGAGCCGCTAGGCGACCGTGAGGATCCAGGAATCCGAATTTTGCGAGCGTAGCGAGCAATCCAAAATGGATCGAACATGGAGGTGGATCTGCGGCTTCGCCTCAGGTGGATCCTCACGCTGCGGCTAACGCCTTGCTCAGGATGACTGGTGGGTGCTGAATGTGAAACACAATCCGAATTGCAGCAGACATAGAGTAGCTGAATGGTCAATCCACTCAGTCTCCAAGTTCGTACAGGCATGGGATTTGATTTGCATGCTTTTGGCGGTGACGGGCCAATCGTCTTAGGGTGTGTCACGATCCCTTGCGATAAGGGACTTGTTGGTCATTCCGACGCCGATGTTGTGTCACACGCCGTCACAGATGCATTCCTGGGGGCTTTCGGCCTCGGTGACATTGGTGAGTACTTCCCCAATAGTGACCCCCAGTGGGCTGGCAAGGACTCTCGCCATTTCTTGACTCACGCCCTCGGGCTCGTAAATGAGCGCGGCTGGTCAATTTCCAATGTCGACTGCACAGTGATCTGCGAAACTCCCCAGATCGCCCCGCACCGAGAGAAAATCAGAACCCAGTTGGCGGCAACGTTGGCGGTTCAAGTTGACCAAGTCAGTGTCAAGGCCGCAACGACCGAGCATCTGGGAGCGTTGGGACGAAAAGAAGGTATTGCCGCATTGGCAATTGCTACCTTTGTTCCTGACCAGACGTAGCTATGTCACGTCCCCTTGGACCCGAGTGTGACCAGTCATTGCGAGCGGAGCGAGCAATTCAAAATGGATCGATTCTGAGGGTGGATCTGCGGCTTCGCCACAGGATGGATCCTCACGGTCGGCTAGCGCCTCCCTCAGGATGACGGAGGTGTGAATAGTTGCGAGAGATATTCCACAGATGAGCAGCTTTTGAAGACCTTTAACACGTTAACGGGCCAAATAGAAGAATTCGTGCCGCGCTCGCCGGGCCGAGTGGCCATGTATGTGTGTGGCCCAACCGTTTACGGGCCCCCTCATGTGGGCCATGCTCGCACGAGGATCGCATTTGATTTCATTCGCAAGTTTCTCATCCTTGATGGCAACGAAGTTACGTTCGTGTCGAATTACACCGACGTCGACGACAAGATCATTAACCGGGCTAACGAAGAGGGCGTATCGGCTGATGTGATCGCCAAACGTTACGAGGCCGTTTGGAACAATGCCCTGGCCCGTTTGCGGGTGACTCCCCCTGATGTTGCCCCTCGGGCAACCGAGACCATCGACGACATGATCTCGTTGATCGAGAAACTCGTGGAGCGAGGCCATGCGTATGCGGCCAATGGTGACGTCTATTTCTCGGTAAGGTCAGTTCCCGCTTACGGCCAGTTGTCTCACCAAGATATTGATGCCCTTGAGGTGGGCTCCAGAGTCGAGCCGGGTGAACACAAGCGTGACCCGGTCGATTTCGCTTTGTGGAAGGCGGCTAAGCTGGGCGAGCCGTCGTGGCAATCGCCTTGGGGGCCCGGTCGCCCCGGGTGGCACATTGAATGCTCGGCTATGGCCGTTGACAACCTAGGTATGAGCTTTGATTTCCATGGTGGCGGCAGCGATTTGATTTTTCCCCACCACGAAAACGAGATTGCTCAAGCCGAGGCCGCTCTGGGCGAAGCTCCATTTTCCCGCAGCTGGTTGCACACAGGCATGGTAAATCTCTCTGGCGCCAAAATGGCCAAGTCGACCGGCAACATTGTTTCACTTGACGAACTCATGGCTCACTACAGTCCCGAGGCGATCAGGCTGCTCTTCGCGCAAACGCATTATCGCAACCAGCTCGATTTCGCGCCCGAACTTGTCGCCGAATGTGAAGGTGCAATTGAGCGACTGCACGTGTTGACCCAACGGGTTGCGGAATCTGTCGATGCTGAGGAATCAGCCGGAGCTGGTTTTGGCACGGCAGATCTGTGGCAGATGCCAAGTGTTTTGAAAGCAGAACCAGATTCCGAGTCGCTGGCAGCCTTTATGGAAGCCATGCGCGACGACTTTCATTCCCCTCGAGCTATCGCTGTTGTCTTCGATACCGTCAAAGCCGTGAATGCCGACCTCGATCGGGGCGACGACAGTAGGGTAAGCTCTCGGCTAGCTGCGCTGGCCAAAATGGATTCTGTATTCGATATTTTTCCTCGGTCGGGCCACGTTGGCGAGACAGGCTCCACCGATGACACCACGTTTGCTTCTAATCTTGTTGAGGCGTTCTTGCAACTGAGGGAGCGTGCTCGGACCAATAAAGACTTTGAGACCGCTGACTATGTCAGAAACCAGCTAACAGAATTGGGTGTAATTGTCGAAGATACAGCGCACGGCACAAAGTGGCGACGTAGTCGCCGGACGACGACCGGTCATTGAACTGCTCCGGGCGAAGCGTCGCCCGGTAAAGAAGCTCCTGGTGGCTCGGGGTACGAGGCTGCCCGGTGAAATCTCTCAACTGGCTCGTGACCAGAAAGTGCCGGTTGAAGCAGTCGATCCTCTCATACTGGCCCAACGTGCCGGCATCGAAGTCCATCAGGGTGTGGTCGCTCTAACAACGCCGCTACGCACGGTAGATGTGACTGATCTTTTGGACGCTTCGCCGCCGCCAGATTTTCTTGTTGCTCTCGATGGCGTACTAGACCCGCAGAATCTGGGCGCTGTCATGAGAGTGGCGGAAGCATCCGGGGCGAATGGATTGATATTGCCCGAGCGTCGTAGTGCACCACTTTCAGCAGTTGCCCAGAAAGCTTCAGCGGGCGCCTCGGAATATTTGCCGATTGCTGTCGTATCGAACCTGGTGACCGCTCTGGAGCAAGCCAAGTCTGCCGGCATGTGGATCGTTGGGTTGGAGGCAGGCGGAAGTGCCTTGTCCGAATGCGCTCTCTTGGAAGAACGAGTCGTTCTTGTCGCCGGCTCTGAGGGCTCGGGAATGCGTCCCCTTGTGCGCAGCCACTGCGATGCCTTGTGTGGCATTGATCTGCGAGGACATGTCGATTCGCTTAATGTCTCTACCGCCGCGGCCGTCGCGTGTTTCAAGATCGCCGAGCTGCACGCTCGGAAGGCGTAGCCATTCAGGCCATTTCCGTCATTGCGAGGAGCGCAGCGACGAAGCAACCTAGTCCGAGACATTCATCAATAAGATGCATGTTGTTGGCCCACTCGAACAACC